>JANJTH010000649.1 GCA_024711205.1 Planctomycetota bacterium
CCAGGCCCGCGCCCCCGCCGGCCGCGCCCCCGCGCGCGGGCGTGAACCGGGCCACGGCCCCGCGGGCGAGCGCCCGCGAGCGCGCCAGGTCGAGCCACACGGCGTCGGCCTCGAGCGCGGCGCGGCCGAGCGGGCCCGTGACGACGACGCGCACGAAGCCCTCGGCGTAGAGGCCGCGGACCTCCGTCGGGCCGCCCTCGGGGCCCGCGCGCCCGACGAAGGCCACGACGGCCTCGGCGCGGACGTCGACGGTCTGGAGCGCGCCCTGGCGCTCGACCTCGACCACGAGCCGCGCGTCGCCCTGTGGGCCCGCGAGCAGCGTGATCGTGTCCTCCCGCCACGCGGCGCCGAGCCGCGGCGCGAGCCCCGCCAGCCCGCCCAGCGCGGCCGTCGCCCCGGGCGACCGCGCCGCGCGCAGCCGCGTCGTGTCGCCCTGGATGTCCACGATCGGCCCGCGCGGGTCCTCGGCGGCGGGCGGGTCCTGGGCCGAGGCCGCGAGCGCCGCCCCGACGAGGAGGAACGCCGCGACGCGGTGGGGGCGGCCCGTCATGGGGGCGCATTGTGGACGAGAACACCCCGCCCCGTGTCAAGTCCCCGTTGACGGCGGCGGGCCGGGCGGTCGGACTGGACGGGTCCCCCCGGGCGGCAGGCCCGGGCCGCCAGGCGCCCGCGGGGCACGCCAGGGCCGAGGGGAGCGGCCCCCGCGGCCCTCGTCGAGCCCGACCAGGCCCCCGGGGGGCCTCGACGACGCGCCCCGGGCGAGGGCCCTGTTGCAGCGCGAGGACCGAGCGCCGCCCTGCGCGGCCCCGGTCCTCGAGCCTCCCCTTCAGCTCGCGGGCGGCGCCGGCTCGAGGACCTCGCGCACCCAGGTGAAGGCGGCGACCGATGACGGCAGGCCGATCGTGCTCGCGGCGAGCGCGACCACCTGCTCGACCTCCTCGCGCGCGCACCCTGCGGCGACGCACTTGCGGACGGCCGAGTGGGTGGCGCCCTCGCGCATGGCGCCCACGGCGACCGCGAGCTTGACGAGCCGGCGGGTCCGCTCGTCGAGCGGGCCCGCGTCGCCCTCCTCGCGCATGGCCTCCCAGGCCTGCCCCAGGCGCGGGAACCGGGCCACGAAGTCGCGGAACGCCTGCGGCGGGCGCGGGGCGGGCGGGCGATCGCTCACGGAGGTCCTCCTGCGCGCGCCAGCACGCGCGCGCGCATTCTGGCTCAGGTCGTGTTGTGGCGGTAGACCTCGCGGGCCGCGTCGTAGGAGGCCCGCAGATGCACGGGCTCGGTGAACGGGACCCGGGTCACCTCCTCGCCCGCGCCCGACCAGCCGACGACCTCGTCGCCCTGGACCTCGAACCGCTCGACGATCCGGTTCTGCGAGCCGAACAGGATCATGGCACCCAGGAGCTGCTTGTCCTCCTTGGCAGCCAGGTACTGGCGCTTCGCCTCGTCCACCCCGGGCCCGAACATCTGCTCGAGGATCCCGGTCGCGACGTGGAGCGGCGGGATGTAGTAGACGTTCGGGCCGGTGCCGAACTGCGGGTAGAGCGGCAGCGCGACCTTGCGGATCTTGATCAGGTAGTCGAGCGGGTTGTCCTCGCGCGGGGGCGCCTGCGTGGTCAGGAACCCGTGCATGCGGATCTTGCCGATGCACGACTCGACGCACAGCGCGACCTCGCCCTGCTCGACGCGCGGGTAGCAGCCGATGCACTTCTCGCTCGTGCGCGAGACCATGTTGAAGAACGTCTTCTTGTAGGGGCAGGCCGAGACGCACTCCTGGTAGCCGCGGCAGCGCTCCTGGTCGATCAGGACGATCCCGTCCTCGGGGCGCTTGTAGATCGCCTTGCGCGGGCAGGCGGCCAGGCAGGCCGGGCTGTCGCAGTGGTTGCAGATCCGCGGCAGGTAGTACATCCACGCGTCGTGGACCCCGTTGAAGTGGGTCCCCGGCGCGACGCTCGCCGAGACGTCGTCCTCGCCCAGGTTCGGCGCGGCGTAGTCGGTGAAGGCCGGCTTGTGCCCCGTGGGCGGGTCGAGCGGGTTGCCGTGCTCGAAGATCGTCTTGCTCGCGAGGACCTTCCCGCGCCAGCGCGCGGGCTCCTGCTTCTCGAGCAGCCGCGTGTCCCAGCCCTGCGGGTAGCCGCCGTAGGGCTTGGTCTCCACGTTGTTCCAGAACATGGTCTCCTGGCCCTTGCCGGAGGTCCACGCCGTCTTGCACGCGAGCGTGCAGGTCTGGCAGGCGATGCACTTGTTCGCGTCGAAGATGTACGCGACCTGCTTGCGCGGCGGCGGCCCCTCGTAGGGGTACTCCATCTGCCGCCCGAGCTGCCAGTTGTCCCGCTTCACCACGGTCCCCTCCCTCGCGCGCGCGGGGCGGGCGCTCGCCCGGCCCGCGCGCGGTCGCCGCGCTTCAGGTCGTCTTCTCGGAGTACTTGCCGGCCAGGAACTTCTTGAGCGCGGCGTTCTCGTACGTCGGGCGCAGCCCGAGCACGGCCGGCCGCCACAGCGGCCGCTCGCCGTCCTCGCCGCCCGGCTCGGCGCGCGTGATCTTCACGAACGCCTCGCGCGGCGCGCCCGTCGGGCAGTGCACGTCCATGGCGTAGCCCTGCCCGATCTGCTGCCCGAGCAGGCCCTTCGCGTAGAGCGTGTCGGTCATCCAGGTCGGCTTCAGGTAGCCGCGCGTGCAGCTCTGGTGGCTGCCCTGGCGGAACATGGCCTGGTAGTTCGTCTCGGGCGACTTGCACAGCCCCGTCGGGTCGGTCTCGCCGCCCTTCACCGAGCCGTAGGTCGCGCCGTAGGCGTTGTGCCACATGCGGGTCACGCCGCGCGGCGTCCCCGGGTAGTAGCGGGCCCGCGCGAGCAGCCGCGCGACCTTGTAGTCCTCGGGCCGCTGCTGCCAGCCGTGGAACGGGCGGTCCTTCGGGTCCGCGTCGATCCACACGTAGTCGCCGTCCTCGACCTCGAGCGACTTCGCGTCCTCGGGGTGGATGTCCACGAACAGCTCGTTCACGAACGGCTTGCGCTTGTCCTCGCGGTACATGTCCCCGAACGGCCCGAACCAGACCGCGCACACGTCCGTGTCGACCGGGGTCGTGTGCGCCCCGTGGCGGTACTTCGGCGTGTGGAAGATGAACCGGTAGCCGTCCTTCATGAGCGGGTGCTTCGACGCGAGCACCTCGTCGACGGTCATCACGACGTGCCGGGCCTGCCGGCCGTCGCCGGAGAGGTCCTTGCGGTCGGCGCCGTAGTCCTCCGGCGACTTCGGGCGGAGCAGCGGGTGCGCCCGGGCCACGATCACGTTCGGCTCGTAGAAGGTCGAGTCGATCGGCTCGCGGTGGAGGACCAGGTTCTCGCCGCTGTCCATGAACTCGGGCTCGTCGCGGTAGAGCTCGAGCCGGCCCGTGCGCGTGTACCAGGGCTTGCTCTCGTATGCCTGCTCGTAGCCCGAGTACTTCGGGTACGTCCGCGTGAGCAGCATGGCCGGCGTGCCCTCGGCCGCCTTCGCCTCGAGGTCCTCGATCCGGTAGCCGCGCGTCGCGCTCCCGTGGTCGAGCACGCGCTGGATGTACGGGCGCATCCCGCCCTCGTGCGCGAACCGCCAGTAGGCGTCGTGGCGCGGGTCGCTCGTGAGCCGCCCGATCGCCTTGCAGATCCCCGCCGCCACGTCCACGTCGGAGCGCGTGTCGTGGATCCGCGGGAGCGGCGTCGCCGGGAACACGTACAAGAACGGGTTCGTGACGCTGATCGTCATGTCCGGGTACTTGAGCTCGCCCCACGAGTCGACCGGGAACACGACGTCGGCGTACTCGCAGCTCCCCGTCCACCACCACTCGTTGACCGCCACGAACTCGACCTTGGGCAGGCCGTTCATGACCGTCTCGTAGTGGCCCTTCGCGTTGCCGATCAGCGAGTTCGAGTTGCTCACGACGATCGACTTGGTCGGCGTCGGGATGTGCGTCTTGCCGGTCAGCACGGCCTTGCCGTAGCGGAGGATCGTGTCGCCGTGGTTGAAGTAGTGGACGCTCTCGGCGCTCCAGTACTGCCGGACCGGCGCCGGCTTCTTCGGGTCGAGCTCGGGCCCGAACGGGTCCTCCATCGTGTACTGCCCGATCCCGGCCATGTGGCCCGCGCGGTAGTTGCCGGCGTAGCTGCCGACGTTGCCGCCGATCCGGCCCACGTTCTTCGTCATCGCGGCGACGAGGAACACGGCCCGGTCCTTGAGGTCCGAGTTGAAGTACTGGTTCGGGCCCATGCCCATGGCGAAGAGGGTCCTCTCCTTGTTCTTCGCGATGTCGCGCGCGAGCGAGCGGATGAACCCGGCCGGGGCCCAGCACAGCTTCTCGACCTGCTCGGGGGTGTAGCTCCCGTCGAGGAGCTCCTTCGTCGCGTCGAACACGGTCCGGCAGGTGACCTTCGCCCCGTCGGCGAGCGTCACCTCGACCGCGCCCTCGAGCCGCGGGTCGAGCCCGAGCGCGTCGAAGTGCGCGTCGACCTGGTCGCGGCTGACGGCCGCGGGGGCGTCCTTCTTCGCGTCCCACACGACGAAGTCGCCCCAGGCCTCGCGCTGGGCGCGCGTGATCACGGCGCCCGGCTGCCCGTGGAGCGGCGGGCCCTTCTGGCCGGGCTCGAGCACCGTCACGTGGTTCTTCAGCTCGGCGAGCCGGTGCCCGGGGAAGACCTCGGACGCGCGGAGGAGCTGGCCCGTGTCCATGCGGACGAGCAGCGGGAGGTCGGTCGACGACTTGACGTACCGCGCGTCGTAGAGCTTCTCGGCGATCAAGACCTGGGCGAGCCCGAGGGCGAGCGCGGGCGTCGTCCCCGGGCGAACGACGACGACCTCGTCGCCCTTGTTGCTCGTGGCGCTGTACTCGGCCGCGATCACGACGACCTTCGTGCCCTTGAGCCTGGCCTCGGTCAGCCAGTGCGAGTCGGGCATCTTCGTCGTGATCCAGTTCATGCCCCACACGACGACGAGCCCGGCGTGCTCGGCGTTGCAGAGGTCGAAGTCGATCGTCTGGTTGCCCGTGACCATGGGGTGCCCGGGCGGCAGGTCCGTGTGCCAGGCGTAGTTGTCCCAGCCGCGCGCGCCGAACGAGCCCTCGCGGCCCTTGCCGCGCAGCTTGTCGTCGAGGAGCGCCATGGCGTTCGCGAACCGGTACTGGGCGAAGATCCGCGTCATGCCGAGGGCCGGCATGCCGCCGCGGAACTTGAGCACCCGGACCCCGGCCTCCTTGACCTGCTCGACCATGAGCGGGTCGTAGCCCTGGGCCGTGAGGCGGCGCGTCCCCTCCGCCCCGTCGTAGGCCTTGGCGATCGCGACGAGCGCCTTGGCCGAGTACTCGAGCGCCTTGTCCCAGGACACCGGCTCCCAGGGGTCCTGCCCGCGACGGAGGTACTTCTTCGGGTCGACCGCGCCGGTCGTCGGGTCGCGCGGGCAGCCGTCGTCGATCCACTGGCGGAAGCCGCGGCGCATCATGGGCCGCTTGACGCGGCGATCGCCGTAGAACCGGCGCACGAGCGCCAGGCCCTTCTGGCAGCAGCGCGGGTCCCAGCGCCGGCTGGCCCGGTTCCCGTCGAGGTCCGTCGCCTTGTGGTAGGCGTAGCTGGGCGAGATCCGGGTCACGATCCCGCTCTTGACGTGCGCGCGGAGCAGGCAGTTGTGCGTGTCGTTCGGCGCGCACAGGAACACGAAGCTCGTGTCCGAGCGGTACAGGTCGCGGTAGTGCCGCTCCCACCCGCGCTCGGGGTAGTCCGCGAGCGGGTTCTGCACGTCGAGCGCGCGCACGAGCTGCGTGTCGGCGAGCGCCACGCTCCCGAGCAGCGCGCCGCCCGCGCCCACCCCGAGCCGGAACAGGAACTGCCTGCGGCTGACGTTCGCGCCGTCGCCGGCCCCGGGCCCGGTCGCGCGCTCGTTCCTGGGTCGGGTCACGCCAGCTCCTCCTCGCACGGGCCGCCGCCCATGTCGCACTCGTACGGGGTCCCCGGGTCGTCCTCGACGACCGGGAGCCGTCGCCCCGGCGCGTCGTCGTAGCCGTGCGCGCGGGCGAAGCTCGCCCAGGCGTGGGCGAGCGCGCGCGCGAGCCGCGCGTGCACCTCGAGCCGGCAGGTGTCCTCGAGCCGGCGCGCGAAGCCGAGCACCCACTCGCCCAGGTGGTCGTCGCAGAACTTGCAGAGGGCGTCGCGCGTGACGAGCGCGTCCTCGCCGCGGCCCTCGGCCTCGGCCCGCGCGAGCAGGACGAGGAGGGCCGCCGCGAACTCGAGCTCCGCGACGAGGTGGTCCTGCCGCTCGGCGGCCTCGCCGCGGAGCGCGACGCCGAAGGCGCGGTAGAAGCCGGCCAGGTCGGCCAGGATGTGGCCCTTGTCGCGCCGGATGTAGCCGGTCTCGTGGATCGGGCAGAGGACGTTGCAGGCGAACAGGCGCTCGTGTTCGCCCTGCCAGGCGGCGACGCCGTCGCGGCGGGCCGCGGCGGCCGCCGCCGCGAGGTCCTGGGCCAGCTCCGCCGGGTCCGTGACGCCCGCGGCCGCGGCGAGCTCCTGCCCGAGGGCCGCGACCTCCTCGAGCGCGCGCAGGCCGTCCTCGCTCGGCGGGGCGAAGGCGCGCGCGAGCGCCAGGAACAGGTCGGCCTGGGCGAGGAGGGGGAGGCCGGTGGCCGCCGGCCCCGGCGCGGTCTGGTGGGGCTCGACGCTTCGCTCGCTCTGGTTCGGGCCGCCCGCCGGCCGAAGAGAGGAGGCGCTCGCGCGGGGCCTGGACGCGGCCGACGGGCGAGGATCCGGCACGACCGCGGGAACGGGAACGGGAACGGGAACGGGAACGGGAAGAACGGAGGCGCCCGACGCTTCTGGCCCCCTCAACGGCTGCGTCGCGCTCACCTCTGCACCTCGAAGTCGACCCAGTTCGACCACTGCTTGCGCCCGCCGCGGTTGCCGGCCGCGCCGTCCCAGGCCGCGAACACGACCTGACCCGGCGTCCCGTGGGCGAACGTGTAGTCGAGCGGGTCGGTCGTCTTGAACGGGCGCACGAACACCACGGACCACTTCCCGTCGACCCACGCGCCCCGGCCCGAGGTCGCCGAGTGCGGCTGGTGCGTGAGCGTGCTCCAGCCCTCGGCCACGAGCTCCTCGATCGGCTGCGTGCGCGAGAAGGCCGCCATGGGGTTGCCGGCCTGGTGGGCGATGAACCACTGGCGCGAGGTCGGGTTCTGGAACGCGTGGGGCACCGGGTAGGGGAACTGGCCCGAGGCGAACCAGTAGATGTCCGTCCAGTAGTTGGGGTGCAGGTCCTGCACGTCCTGGAACCCGACGTCCTGGTCCTTCTGCCAGAGCGCCTTCCAGAAGAGGATCTGCACGCGCATGTTCCGGGTGCCCATCATGGGCGGCGCCCCGGGGTCGAGCGGGAACCCGACCGCCACGGCGTCCGAGAACCGGCTCGTGTCGACGTTGCCGTCGGGCGTGGGGTCGTCCCACTCGACGCGCCAGGCGATCGAGCGGTCGTCGCAGAGGCCCTGGACGCGCACGCTCGGGATCGCGACCTCGTTCGAGCGCGGCATGGCCATCTGCTGGGCCATGAGCGGGACCGTGACGAACTGCGCGCGCTTCCAGGCGGCCCAGAACGGGTCCTCGGTCGCGATCCGGTCGACGCGGACGACGACGAGCTTGTCGGCCGACTGCGTGGCGACCGGGTCGACCTGCCGGACGGCCGGCCACGAGCCGTCGGGGTTCGCCCGCGGGGGGACGGCCACCACGGCCTCCGACGGGCCGGCGCCCGCCGGGTCGGCGGCCACCTCGCCGCCTGCCGCCGTCGCGACCGCCCCGGGCCGCTCGCTGACCCGCCGGCCGTGCGGGTGGAGCAGGGAGGAGGCGATCACGGTCGTGGCGAGCACGCCGAGGCCCGCGGCGACGCCCGTGAAGCCGACGAGCTCGGTCATGGAGAAGCGGGAGAGCCCCGGATCGGGGGCGGGCCTGGGCGCCGGCGCGCTCGGCGGCGCTGCGGCTCCGGCGGCAGGGGGCGAGCCGGGCGACCCGGGAGGGCTCGTGTCCATGGGGCGACGCTCCTCGCGGGGCGGCGCTCCGCCGTCGTCCCGCGCTGGCGCCGGTCCACGCGAATCCCGCACCCCTGCACGGACGCCCCGAAAAAGGGATTGCGGCGCCGTAACTCCGGAAATGGCCATGACCCCGGCGACGTACGGCGTCACGAGGACGAGACGCGCCACGGGCGAGCGCCCGGTCGCCCGTGGGCCGTCCTCGGCGAGGAGCGGGCTCGAGGCTTGATCTTGAGCACACGTCGCACACCCGCGACGACGCGCCCTCCGGTGTCACGTCGGCATCCACGCGCGCGCCGACGCTCGAGCGGCTTGACCTCGGTCAAGCGGGGGCTCTCCGCGGCGGCGCGGCCAGGTCCCGCGGACTGGCGCCAGTTTCGCCTTGCGCCGCGGGCCGGCCCGACCTAGCCTCCACGATGTGAGCAAGCCCGCCCCCTTGAGCTGCGTCACGTGCGAGGGCAAGGCCCGCAACGAGTGGTGCACGCTCCGCGACGACGAGCTCGCGCGGCTCGACCTCGCGCGGACCCACGCGACCGTCGCCCCGGGCGAGCCCGTCTTCGAGCAGGGGGCGCCGTGCGAGGCGATCCACTGCGTCGAGGCGGGGCTCGTCGCGCTGCGCCGCCGCGACGGGCGCGGCGGCGGCCCGCCGCGCGGGCTGATCGTCGGGCTCGCCCACGCCAACGAGACCCTCGGCTACGCCGCGCTGTTCTCCGGGCGCCGCCACCAGGTGACGGCCGAGGCGCTCGTCGAGACGCGCGTGTGCACGATCGCGCGCGGGACGCTCGAGGCGCTGATCGCCGACAACCCGGGGCTCGCCGGGCGGTTCCTGCGCCGGCTCGCGCGCGACGTCGACGCCTCGGAGCAGGAGCGGCTCGACGCGATCGCGCTGCCCGCCCGGGCGCGCCTCGCGCAGCTCCTGCTCGAGCTCGCCGACCGGTATGGCCGGCTCGGCGCCTCGGGGGCCCTCGAGCTCGAGCTCCCGCTCGCGCGGCGAGACCTCGCGGACCTGCTCGGGATCCGCGCCGAGAGCCTGGCCCGCGCGGTCCGCGCACTCTCCGACGCGGGGCGCTGCGCCTTCGCGGGCCGCCTCGTGACGATCCCGAGCGTCGAGCACCTCGCGGTCGAGCTCACCGCCGGCGGCTGACGGCACGCCGGCGACCGCCGCCCTGGGCCCCGGCCTCGAGCGCGACGCCGGGGCCCAGGGCGTCACGTCGCATGTCCCATCTCGCTTGCGTGTCGCGGCGGCACGCACCGCGGGCGGCGGCGCAGGCGCGCGACGCCTGCGCTCGACGCGCGCAGGACTTGCTGCGAGCGCGCGCGTGACCGCGGTCAAGCGCGCGCGGCGCGGGGTGGGTTTCTCGGTCCCACGTCCCGCCCGGCGAGGTCCCGCCGAGCAGAGCCCCGACGACGAGGAGGACGACGTGAGCGCCGCCGACCCGATGCCCATGCCCTACGGCGGCCGCGACGTGCCGCACGTCGTGATCGAGGTGAACCAGAAGTGCAACATCTCCTGCGCCGCTTGCTACAAGGACAAGTCGTCCTACACGAAGCCGCTCGCGCAGGTGCTCGAGGAGATCGACCAGGCCGCGCGCGAGCGCAACCTGAGCATGGTCTCGCTCGCGGGCGGGGAGCCCTCGCTCCACCCGCAGCTCGAGCAGATCATCGCCCACGCGGCGGGCAAGGGCCTGACCGTGCAGATGCTCAGCAACGGCTACTCCCTGACCGAGGAGCAGCTCCGCCGCTACGAGGCGGCCGGCCTGCACAAGGTCTACCTGCACATCGACGCGCACCAGCGCCGGCCCGACGCGCGCGGCGTGACGAGCGAGCGCGACCTCGACCCGCTGCGCGAGGAGATCGCGGCCCGCGTCCGGCGCGCCGGGCTCCACTGCGCGCTCTCGCTCACGCTCTACCGCGACCGGCTCGAGGAGGTCACCGACGTCGTCTCGTTCGTCATGGGGAGCCCCGCCTACGACCGCCTGCTCGTGACCTGCTGCACCGACTTCCAGGCGATCGCCCGCGCCTTCGGCCGGACGGCGGCCGTGCCCGAGCAGAGCGGGCACGGCGAGCTCGACGGGCAGAGCGTCACGAACGCGCAGGTCGAGGCCCTCCTGCGCGACCGCCTCGGCATGGTCCCCTTCGGCGCGATCGGCTCGAGCAAGGACGAGAACGCCCGGCGCTGGATCCTCTACATGTCGTTCGTGATCCACTTCCCCGACGGCTCGTGGCGCCCGCTCCACGTCGGGCCGCGGATCCGCCGCCTCGTCGAGGCAGCCTACGCGGCGGCGCATCGCCGGACCGGCCGCTACCCGTTCGGGAACGTCATGTCGTCGGGGCGCGCCGCCGCGACCTGCCTGCTCTACGCGGCCACGAGCGGCTCCCCGCGGATCATGGCCGAGACGGCCGCCTTCCTGGCCCGGCTCGCGCGCAAGGGCGCGGTGCTCCGCCAGAAGTGCTTCGTGTTCCAGCAGGGGCCGAGCGTCACGGCCGACGGGGACATCGAGTGGTGCAAGGACTGCCCGGACGCGACCGTCCGTGACGGCCGGCTCGTCCCGGTCTGCATGGCCGACTTCATGACGCCGCTCGGCACGGGCGTCGAGCCGGCCGCGTCGCCGCTGTCGCTCCAGCCCCTCGGCGACGCCGGCGTCGCCCCGGCGCGAGGCCGGGCCCGCCCGCGCGCGGAGCAGCTCCCCGCGCACGCGGGCGCCTGAGCGACGCGCGAGGGCCGGGCTCGGCTGACCGACCGCAGGGAGGTCGGCCGAGCCCGGCCCGAGCGCGGAGCGGATCCCACCCGAGCGACGCGCGAGGGCCGGGCTCGGCTGACCGACCGCAGGGAGGTCGGCCGAGCCCCACCCGAGCGCGGAGCGGATCCCACCCGAGCGCGCCCTCGGTGAACGCCGCGGCGGCCCCGGCGGCGACCTCCCCGAGGGGCGTCGAGGGCCCCGCCCCGGCCGGCCGCGCGGCGAGGCCCGCCGTCAGCCGGCCCCCCAGCCGGAGTGGCCCGTCACCTCGGCCGGGCCGCGCGCGGCCGCCTCGACGGCGCGGACGCGCGCCGCGAGCGCGAGGAGGTCGTCGGGGCGCAGCGCCTGGGGGCCGTCGCTCAACGCGCGCCCCGGGTCCGGGTGGACCTCGATCATGAGGCCGTCGGCGCCGGCCGCGGCCGCCGCGAGCGCCAGCGGGGCCACGAGCGCGCGGCGGCCAGCCGCGTGGCTCGGGTCGACGACCACGGGCAGGCCCGTGCGGGCGCGGAGGACGGGGCCCGCGGCCAGGTCCAGCGTGAACCGCGACGCGTCGCAGAACGTCCGGATCCCCCGCAGGCAGAGGACCACGTCCTCGGCCCCGCCGTCCCGCACGTAGTCGACGGCCTGGACCAGCTCCTCGACGGTCGCGGCCATGCCGCGCTTGAGCAGGACGGGCCTGCCTGCTCGGCCGACGGCGCGGAGCAGCGCCGGCACGTGCATGGACCGCGCCCCGACCTGGAGCATGTCCGCCACCTCGGCCACGGGGCCGGCCAGCGCGGGCTCGACGACCTCGGTCACGAGCGCGAGGCCGTGCCGGTCGGCCGCCCGGCGCAGCATGGCGAGCGCGGGCGCGCCGTGCCCCTGGAAGGCGCGCGGCGACGTCCGCGGCTTCCAGGCGCCGCCGCGGAGCACCTTCGCGCCCGCCTCCCGCGCGGCGGCCGCCGCCTGCTCGAGCTGCGCCTCGTCCTCCACCGCGCAGGGGCCCGCGATCAGCTCGAGCGCCCCGCCGCCGAAGCGGGCGGCCCCGACGGCGACCACGCGCGGCGCCCCGGGGCAGGCCGCCGGGGGCGCCGGCGAGGCGTCCGCCTCGGCGCGGCCGACCGCGCGCACCCCGGCCAGCAGGCGACCGTAGAGGTCCTCGACGAGCCGGCGCTCCCCGGGGGACCGCGCCCGCCGCGCCGCCCGCGCGAGCACCTGCGCCTCGCGGGCCCCGTCCCGCACCGCCCCCGCGCCCCGCAGGCGGTCGGCGACGACGCCCGCGGCGAGGCGGGCGCGTCGGAGCAGCAGCTCCGTGAGCTCGTCGTCGAGGCGGTCGAGCTCCTCGCGCCTCGCCGGGCGACATGCCTCGCACATGGACCTACGCCCCCCCGCAGCCGCCGCAGGCGGCCGACGCGCAGGCCGGCGGCGGCCCCGCAGCGGCCCCGCCGCCCCAGCGCCACATGCTCCCCCCCTCGAGCGAGGCGAAGAGCGCGTCGTACGCCTCGCCGGCGCGCTCGCGCTGCGCCGGGTCGATCCGCACCGCGCGCTCGGCGAAGCGATGGCACCAGCCGCACTCCTCGCAGTCCCGGTCGCGGCAGCCCTGCTTCTGGAAGCGGTCCATGAAGCCGTCGAGGGCCCGGTTGTCGACGACCACCGGCGGGTCCCCCTCGACCGGGGTCACCATGCTCCGGACGTCGGCCAGCCGCTTGAGCAGGAGCATGCGCTTCGGGTTCGCCAGGCCGGGCCGCAGCACGTGCTGGAGGAGGAAGCGCAGCTTCGCCCGCAGGCCGCGCTTGTAGTAGCGGTCGTCCGCCTGCTCCTCCCGGAAGGCATACGGCTGGACCAGGTCGAGCAGGTTCCCGTCGTAGCGCCGCGCCGCGTAGGCGCGCACGCGCCTGAGCATCACCGGGGTCGGGATGTCCCGCTCGACGAGCTTGAACCGCTCGTAGCCGAGCCCCTCGTAGATGTGGAGGTCCTCGGGCCGGATCCACTCCGAGCGGATGTAGTTGACCGGCGCCTCCAGCTTCGCGGCGGTGCACTTCAGGTAGCACCAGTCGATCAGGAACCCGTTGGTCTCGTGCCCCGCCTGCGAGGCGTGCGCCATGGCGTTCATGTGCATGGGCGAGAGCGCGCAGGCCTGCAGGCAATTGTTGTTCGCGAGCAGCTCCAGCTCGCAGCGGACCGCCTTGCGGATGCTCGCCAGCGTCGCCAGCTCGCGGTTGACGAGCAGCGAGTCGAGCACGATGCAGTCGGCCCCGAGCTCCTCCCACATCTGCGCCTTGCGCACGCGGTCCACGCCCGCGAACAGCGAGACCCGCACCTGGAGCTGCGGGAAGCGCGTCTTGATCAGCTTCAGCACGTACGGGGTGGCGACCGTGACCGACCGCGCGCCGACCTCGCACACCCACCCGAGGAGCGCCTCGAGCTCACGCTGCCCTCGCCTCGTCATCTCGCGGTTGCCCAGGCAGGAGGCGTTGAGCAGGTAGTTGAAGGCGATGCCCTTCGAGGCGGCGTGCCGCACGTGCGCTGCCAGCCCCGCCCGGGAGATCGGGGCCAGCTGGTAGGGCGCCCGCCCGCCACCCACGGCGTCCTGGCGGAGCTTGCCGTACAGCTCGAGGACCGGGAGGCCCGCCAGGCCCTCCACCAGGTCCGGCTGGAAATTCGTCGCCACGCTGAGCTTCATCGACCCACCTCCCGGGGGCGCCCCGCGCCCGACCGCGGCCTGCGCAAACGGAGCGCCCGCGCGCGCGCCGGCGCAGGGGCGGCGGGGCGCGCCTGCCGAAGTCCCGCCGCGGCCCGCGCTGCGCGTCGCGGCGGGGTCGCCCGGACACGACGCGAGCCGGCGGCGGCCGTGTAGGCCGTTCTCTGCGCTGTGCATGCATTGCAAACAAACGACGACGATTGATGCACATCAAGCTCGCGGCCGCGGCCACGGGCGCCCGGTGCGTCGAGCGCGCGCGCTTGACGCACCGGGGATGCGCCGATTACGGTGCGGCGATACCGCAATCGCGCGGTCGGGCCGGGAGGACGAACCCCGTGGAGCACGCGCCCGCGACCGGACGGACGAGGGCGCTCCGCCGGCTCCTCGTGAACGGGGAGCCGGTCGACGTCCCGGTCGCGCCCCACGAGACCTTGCTCGAGGTCCTGCGCGAGGGGCTGGGCCTGACGGGGACGAAGCACGGCTGCGAGCTCGGCGAGTGCGGCGCGTGCGCCGTCCTCGTCGACGGGGTGCCCGTGCTGGCCTGCCTGACCCTCGCCGTGGAGCTCGCGGAGCACCAGCGCGTGGACACGATCGAGGGGCTCGCGGACGGCGCCCGCCTCCACCCGCTCCAGGAGGCGTTCGCGGCGCTCGGCGGGCTCCAGTGCGGCTATTGCACGCCGGGCATGCTCATGACCGCGAAGGCGCTCCTCGCGCGCGAGCCGCGCCCGACGGCCGCGCAGGTGCGCGAGGCCCTGGCCGGCAACCTGTGCCGGTGCACCGGCTACGGCCCGATCGTCGAGGCCGTGCTCGCGGCGGCGCCGCACGTCGCCGGCCCCGCCCCGCTCGGCGCCCCGGCCGCGGCCGAGGCCCGGCCGTGAGCGCCCCGGACGACGTGGCCGACCAGCCCGCCCGCGCCACGGGGAGCGTCGGCCGGGCCCGCCGCCGGGTCGACGCGCTCGGCAAGGTGACCGGCCAGACCCGCTTCGCCGACGACCTGCGGCTGCCCCGCGCGCTCCACCTGAGGCTGCTCCGCTCGCCCCTGCCGCACGCGCGGATCGTGCGCGTCGACGCGGCGCGGGCCCGCGCCGCCGAGGGGGTCGCGCTCGTGCTCACCGGCCGCGACCTGCCCACGCCGTTCGGCGTCCTGCCCGTGAGCCAGGACGAGCACGCGCTCTGCCTCGACCGGGTCCGGCACGTGGGCGACCCCGTCGCGGCCGTGGTCGCGCGGACCGAGGCCGAGGCCGAGGCCGCCTGCCGGCTGATCGAGGTCGAGTACGAGCCGCTGCGCACGATCGCCTCGCCCGAGGAGGCGCTCGCGACCCCGACGCCGCGCCTCCACGAGCACGCCGAGGAGGGGAACGTCCACAAGCGCGTCGCGTTCGAGTTCGGCGACGTCGAGGCGGCGCTCGGCGCCGCGGACCGCGTGTTCGAGGACCACTTCTTCTACGAGGGGAACACCCACCTCGCGCTCGAGCAGCACGCGACGCTCGCCGCGCCCGACGAGGCGGGCCGCCTCGTCGTGTGGTCGTCCACGCAGACGCCGCACTACCTGCACCGCGCGCTCGCGAAGGTGCTCGGCCTCCCCGCGCGGCGGCTGCGCGTGATCGCCCCGCCCAACGGCGGGGGCTTCGGCGGCAAGACCGAGCCCTTCGCCCACGAGCTCGCGGTCGCGAAGGCCGCGCTCGAGCTGGGGCGCCCCGTGCGGGTCTGCCTGACCCGCGAGGAGGTGTTCCTCTGCCACCGCGGGCGGCACCCCGTGCTCATGCGCCTGCGCGCGGGGGTGCGCCGCGACGGCAAGCTCGAGGCGCTGGCGCTCGAGACGCTCCTCGACGGGGGCGCGTACGGCAGCTACGGGGTGGCGTCGACCTTCTACACGGGCGCGCTCCAGACGGTGACCTACCAGGTCCCCCGCTACGCGTTCCGCGGCTGCCGGACGTTCACGAACAAGCCGGCCTGCGGGCCGAAGCGCGGGCACGGGACCGTCCAGCCGCGCTTCGGGCAGGAGGTCCAGCTCGACAAGATCGCGGTCGCGCTCGGCCTCGACCCGGCCGACCTGCGGCTCATGCAGCTCGTCGAGCCTGGGGCGACGACGGCGAACTACCTGCGCGTGGGCTCGATCGGCCTCCGGCGCTGCATCGAGGCCGTGCTCGAGGGCTCCGGCTGGCGGGCCCGCCGCGGCCGCCTGCCGCGCGGCCGGGGGCTGGGGCTCGCCTGCTCGAGCTACCTGAGCGGGGCGGGCCTGCCGATCTGGTGGGACGACCTGCCGCACACGGGCGTCGCGCTCAAGGTCGACCGCATGGGGTCGGTCGTCGTCCTCTCCGGGACGACCGAGGTCGGGCAGGGCTCGGACGACGTGCTCGCGAACGTCGTGGCCGAGGTGCTCGGGCTCGCGCCCGACGACGTGCAGGTCGTGAGCGGGCGCACGGACCTGGGCCCGGTCGACCTCGGCAGCTACTCGAGCCGCGTCACGCTCATGGCGGGCAACGCCGCGCTCCAGGCCGCGGAGCGCCTGCGCGCCCGCCTGGCCGCGGCCGCGGCGGCGCGGCTCGACGTCCCCGCCGAGCGGCTCGTGTTCGCCGAGCGGCGGGTGTTCGACGCCGAGGACCCGACCCGCGGGCTCGCGTTCGACGAGGCGCTCGTCCTCGCCGAGGCGGCGGACGGCACGCTCGGGACGACGGGCAGCTACCGCCCGTCGCCCTCGCCCGCGCGCTTCAAGGGCGGCGGGGTCGGGCCGTCGCCGGCGTACTCCTACACGGCCGCGGTGGTCGAGGTCGAGGTCGACCCGGCGACCGGCTGGGTCGCGGTCGAGAAGGTGTGGGTCGCGCACGACCTGGGCCGCGCGCTCAACCCGACGCTCGCGCGCGGGCAGGTCGAGGGGTCGGTCTACATGGGGCTCGGGGAGGCGCTCATGGAGGAGAGCGCGTTCCGGCGCCTCCCGCCGCGCCGCTCGCCGGCGCTCGTGCACCGGACGCCGTCGCTCCTCGACTACAAGACGCCGACCGCCGTCGACATGCCGGAGGTCGTCACGTACCTGATCGAGGACCCCGACCCGAACGGCCCGTTCGGCGCGAAGGAGGTCGGGCAGGGGCCGCTCCTCCCGATCATGCCGGCCGTCGCGAACGCCGTGTTCGACGCGGTCGGCGTGCGGGTCGACGCGTGCCCGATCACCCCGGAGAAGGTCCTGCGCGCGCTCGACGACCTGGCCGCGGGCGGACCGGGGCGCTTCGGGCCCGACGCCTTCCCCGCGTGCGCCTGGCCCGAGCCGCTCCGCGTGGCGCCGCCGTGGGAGGGCGGCGACGGGCGCGCGAGCAACGAGCGGCCGCGCCGCTCGCGCACGGAGGCGGGCGGCGTGACGCGCGCGGCGAGGCCGCCGGTCCCCGGGCCCCCGCCTGCGGGCGCCCCGGC
>JANJTH010000686.1 GCA_024711205.1 Planctomycetota bacterium
CGCGGCCTCGTGGCCGCTCGCGACGCCGCGCGCGCGCGCCGCGGCTGCCGCCGCGCCGAGCCCCGTCAGCGCGAGGAGCAGCCCCGCTCCGAGCGCGAGCACGAGCGCCCGGGAGCCCGCCCGCCTGCCGGGCGCCGGCGCGTGGTCCCCTCCGCTCGACCGGGACCCCGGGCCCGACCCGTGCTCGACCTGCCAGGCCGCGAGCGCCTGGGCGAGCTCGGCCGCGCTCTGGAAGCGCCGCGCGGGGTCCTTCTCCAGGCAGCGCAGGACGACGCGCTCGAGCGCGCGATCGACGCCGGGGACGAGCTTCGAGGGTGGCTCGGGGGGCTCGCGCACGATCTTGACGAGCAGGTTCATCGCGTGCTCGCCCTCGAACGGGGGCCGGCCGGTGAGGAGGTCGTAGAGCGTCGCGCCGAGCCCGTAGACGTCGCTGCGCGCGTCGATCCGGTCCCGCGCGCCGGTCGCTTGCTCGGGCGGCATGTAGGCGGGGGTGCCGAGGACCTGGCCCGTCTTCGTGAGGTCCGCCTCGGAGCCCGCGAGCTTCGCGAGCCCGAAGTCGGTCAGCAGCGGCTCGCCGGCCTGATTCACGAGCACGTTGCCCGGCTTCAGGTCGCGGTGGAGCACGCCCGCCTCGTGGGCGGCCTGGAGCGCGCCCGCGAGGCGCTCCCCGAGCCGCGCGACCTCGGCCGAGGAGAGCGGGCCGTCGCGCTCGACGCGCTCGGCCAGCGACTCGCCCGCGACGAGGTCCATGACGAGGAACGGCTGGCCCTGCTCGAGGCCGAACTCGTGGACGGCGACGATGTTCGGGTGCTGGAGGCGCGCGACGGCCTTCGCCTCCTGCCCCATGCGCTTGAAGCGCGTCGCGTCGCCGCCGAGGAGCACCTTGAGCGCGACCTCGCGGTCGAGCGCGGGCTGGCGCGCCACGTAGACGACGCCCATGCCCCCGCGCGCGAGCTCGCGCACGACGACGTAGTTGCCGATTCGCGTCGGACCCTGCGATCCGGGGCCGGGGAGCACGGGAGGACCTCCGGGGCAGGGCGGCCGAGGGCCGGCGGGGCTGGTCGGGGGGGAGGAGCATAGCCGGGGTGGAAGCGCGACGCCCGCGCGTCGGCCGACGCCGGCCTCTGGGGTGGGGTAGAGTCGCGCGCGGGGTCTCGCGAGATGACGGGCGCACAGGCCGAGGTGGTGGTCCGGTGCGGGGCCGCGGTCGTGGCCAGGGCTTGCCTGGGCGCGGGCCAGCGGCTCGTGCTCGGCCGCTCGGTCGAGAGCGATGTGCAGGTCCCCGACGGGCGCGCTTCGCGCAAGCACGTCTCGCTCGAGTGGACGCCGCAGGGACTCGTCGCGACGGACCTGGGGAGCGTGAACGGGACCGCGCTCGACGGCGCTCCACTCCCGGCCTTCGGGTCGAGGCCGCTGCGGCCGCAGGGGAGCACGCTGCGGATCGGCGACCACGAGATCGACGTGCGCCCGCTCGGAGGCGACGGCGCCGACCGCCAGGTGTCGGCTGGCTGGGGGGCGGCGTCGGTCTCCGGCCCGAGCGGGTTCGTCCCGGCGTCGGCACCCGGGGGCGTGGGCGAGGCGCCGACGGCGCGCTTCGCGCCCGCGCCCGAAGGCCGGAGCGCGTCCGGCCCCCCGCCCGCGAGCGCGTTCGGCCCCCCGCCCGCGAGCGGGTTCGGTCCCCCGCCCACGAGCGGGTTCGGCCCCGGCGCCAAAGGGGCCGGGTACGCGCCCGGGTTCACCCCTGCGACCACGCCAGGCGGTGCCCCCGCGGCGGCGTCCGGGCGGGCGCCGCCAGCCGCGCCGCCGCCTTCGCGGCCTCTGCAACGCCCGCCGCTCGCACGACCTGGACCCGGAGAGACGGCGAGCCCGGGCTCCTCGCCGCCGGCGCCCCCGCCGTCCCGGCCGACCCACGTCCCCCAGGCCAGGGCGTCCGGGACCGGGGCCGGGGCCGGCGCGGTCACCGGGGCGCCAGGCGTCGCGGGGAACACCGGGCGAATCCGCGACGACTTCGAGCGCCTGGGCGAGCTCGGTCGCGGGGGGGCCGGGACCGTCTTCCGGGCGCGGCATCGCGCGACGGGGCGCGAGGTCGCCGTGAAGGCGCTGGTCGACAAGGTGAGCGACGAGCCGACGGCCCGCGAGCGCTTCCTCCGCGAGTCTCGCGTCCGCGTCGAGAGCCCGCACGTCGTGCAGACCCTCGACGTCCGCGTCGAGCAGGGGCAGGTCTACCTCGTGCTCGAGCTCTGCCCCGGGGGGTCGCTCGAGGAGCGCCTGCGGCTCGGCGCCCTCCCGATCGCGCAGTCGCTCCAGATCGGCGAACAGATCGCGCTCGCGCTCGCGGCCGCGCACGAGGCGGGCGTCGTGCACCGCGACGTGAAGCCTGCGAACGTCCTCTTCGCGAGCGACGGCGCGGCGAAGCTGGGCGACTTCGGGATCGCCAAGGTCCTGCAGGGCGAGCGGTCGCTCACCGCGACCGGGACCGGGATGGGGACCCTCCTGTACGTGGCGCCCGAGCAGGCGGAGGACGCGAAGCGCGTGAGCCCCGCGGCCGATCTCTACGCGCTGGGCGCGACGCTCTACCACATGCTCGCGGGCAAGCCCCCCTTCCCGCCGGGCCCCGACCTGATCCGCGCGATCTTCGAAGATGACCCCCCGCCCCTCGCGCGCGCCCGCCCGGATTGCCCCGCCGAAGTGGCGCGGCTCGTCCATCGCCTGCTCGAGAAGGACCCGGATGACCGCCCTCCTTCGGCGCGCGTCGTGGCGGGCAAGCTCCGCACCGGGCGCTGACCGGGGCCCCCTGTTCGGCCCCAGGCGGTCCCGAGGGGCTCGGGACGAGACCCGGTCGACCCGGTGCCACGGGCCACCGGCCAGCCAGGCAGGATTCGTAATTTCATGCCGCAAAGCATGTTATGCGCGACGGAGAAGGGCGGAAAAACTTCTGGCTTGACCCGGGCAGGGGCGCGGCGTAGAACTCCTCTCCTCGCCGACGCGCTGCGTTTGGCGGGCGAAGTCGTCGAGGAACGCAAGACGGCGCGCCGTGCGCTGCTCACCGGGGCATGTCCCCGGAGACGAGCCCACGGCGGTTGCTCGACTGCGTGCTCGGCGCTGATCCTTGAAAACTGATGATTCGGTGCGTTGGGGGCGTGGACCCTGCCCGGCGGAATGACCCGCCGAGCGGTAGGTCTAGTTTCATTAGCCCTCGACGCAAGCAACTC
>JANJTH010000688.1 GCA_024711205.1 Planctomycetota bacterium
CCGCGCGCCGGCGGCCGCGCGCAGCGCGTCGTCGCCCAGGAGGAGCGCGAGCGCGGCCGCGAGCGCCGCCGGGTCGTCGGGCGCCACGAGGGCCCCCTCGCCGCGCAGCTCGACCCCGAGGGGGACGGTCCGCCCGGGCGGGGCCGGGGGCGGCGGCCCGAACATGTCGGGGACCCCGCCGACGCGGGTCGCGACGGCCGGGACCCCGGCCGCGAACGCCTCGATCAGGCTGAGCGGCGTCCCCTCGTTCCGGCTCGAGCTCACGATGAGGTCGAGGTCGCGCACGACCGCCGGCAGGTCCTCGCGGCGCCAGCCGAGCAGGTGCACGCGGTCGGCGACGCCGAGCGCGCGCGCCGCGGCCTCGACGGCGGGGCGCTCCGGGCCGTCGCCCACGACGACGAGCCGGGCGCGCGGCGCCTGCGCCGCCGCGCGCGCGAACGCGGCGACGGCGAGCGGCGCCGCCTTGATCGGCGCGAGCCGCCCGACGAGGCCGACGAGGAGCGCGTCGGGCGCGCCGAGCTCGGCCCGCAGCCGGCCCGAGGGCGCGGCCCGGAAGGGGGCCAGGTCGCGCCCGAGCGGCACGATCCGGAACCGCCCGGGCGGGGCGATCCGATGCACCGCCGACAGCTCGTCGCGGAGCGCGGGCGAGAGCGTCACGAGCGCGTCGCTGACCGCGGCGAGCCCGCGCTCGGCCCAGGCCACGGCGCGCCCGCCGAGCGGGCCGAAGTAGCCGGACAGCACGTGACCGTGGAACGTGTGGACCACGGCCGGGACGCCCACGAGCGCGGCGGCGACCCGCCCGAGCGCGCCGGCCTTCGACATGTGCGTGTGCACGACGTCGGGGCGGACCCGGCGCACGAGCCCGACGAGCGCGGCGAGGGCCCGGACGTCGTCGGGCGGGGACGGGCGCGAGCGCAGGCCGGGGACGCGCACGACCTCGGCCCCCCCCGGGGTCCGCCCGGCGTCCCCCGCGAGGAGGGGGGCCTCGTCGGCCTCGAGGGCGCCCACGGCGAGCGTCGTGTCCCAGCCGCGGGACACGAGGCCGTCCGTCAGGAGGACGCAGTGTCGCGCCGGCCCCCCCACGTTGAGGCGGGTCACGACGCGCAAGACCTTGCAGGACGACGGCACGAGGGCCGGAGTATCGCCGACGCCGCCGGCGTCGTCGCCATCGGTGGCCGTGATCCGGTCACCCTGCGTGATCCGGGCGAGCCCGACCGGGTCCGGGCGCGGGTGTCTCGCGGACGTGACGGCCCGGCCGCGGTGCTGGCGTGGAAGTGCTTGGTATCCAACTGTGGAACTGCTACCCTCGCGATGACCGGCGCGCCCGCACGGGCGCGCCGGCGCAACGAGGGTGTCCGGGCGTGCGAGCGAGCGAGAAGTCGGACGCCATGCTCGACGTCGGCGAGGGCCTCGCGGCCTCACGCGACGTCATCTGGGTGGCCGACCGCGCCCCCGACGGGTTCGCGCTCCGCTGGGTCTCCCCCGGCGCGCACGCGCTCCTCGGCGTCGCGCCCGAGGCGCTCACGACCGACCGCGTGGCCTGGCTCGGGCTCGTCGACCCGGCCGACCGCCGCCGCGTCCGGCGCCGGCTCCTCCAGGCGCTCCGCGGGCAGGGCGGCGCGGTCGAGCACCGGCTCGCGCGCCCGGCCGGGGAGGAGCGGTGGGTCCGGACCTCGTTCGGGCCGGTCGTCCGCGACGGCGTCGTCGTGCGGCTCGGCGGCACCGTCGTCGACGTGAGCACGACGCAGCGCCACCACGAGGAGCTCGCGCGGGCGCAGCTCCTCCGCTCGCTCGCGACGCTCGCGGGCGGCCTCGCCCACGACGTGAACAACGCGATGGTCACGGTCATGGGGCACGCCTCGCTCCTCGAGGGCGAGCTCCCCGGGCATCCGTCCGCCTGGCGCCTGGCGCGGATCGGCGAGGCCGCGCGCGAGGCGGGGCGCCTCGCCGACCAGCTCCTCGCCTACGCCCGCGGGGGGAAGCTCCAGGTGACCGGCCTCGACCTGGGCCAGCTCGTCGGCGCCGCCGTGGACGCGCTCGGGAGCCCGGGGGTGCAGGTCACGCTCGAGCTGCCGCCGCGCCCGGTCCAGGTCGAGGGCGACCCGAAGCAGCTCCTGCAGCTCGTCTCCGCGCTCCTGCACAACGCGGTCGAGGCGAGCCCGCACGCGGGCCCCGTCCGCGTCGTGCTCGAGGAGGTGGAGCTCGACACGGGGACCTGCCGGGCCCTGTTCGGGGTCGTCCCCGGGCGCTACGCGCGCCTCGTGGTCCGCGACCACGGCGTCGGCATGTCGCCCGCGGAGCGCGTGCGCTGCTTCGAGCCGTACTACTCGACGAAGGGCCGCGGCCGCGGGCTCGGCCTCGCGGCCGCCTACGGGATCGCGACGAACCACGGCGGGCACGTCGGGCTCGACTCGCGGCCCGGCCAGGGGACGACCGTCGCGCTCCACGTCCCCTTGCGAGCCGGGCGCCGGCCGCTCTACGACGTGCGGCCGCTGTTCGAGGCGGCCCACGAGGCCACGCCCCCCGCCGGCGAGCCCCCGTCCGGCGCGCGCCGACGGCACGCCGTGCTCCTCGTCGACGACGAGGCGTCGATCCTCGAGCTCCTGGCCGAGCACCTGGGGGACATCGGCTACACGGTGGTGACCGCCCGCGACGGGCAGGAGGCCGTCGAGGCGGCCTCGGCGCCCGGGGCCCGCTTCGACGCCGTGTTCCTCGACCTCGCCATGCCCGTGCTCGACGGCGTGGCCGCGTTCCCGCTCCTCCGCGCCCGCCAGCCGACGGCCCGCTTCGTGATCTCGTCCGGCTACGACCTCGACGCGCGCGCGCAGCGCCTGCTCGACCAGGGCGCCGACCGGTTCCTCCCCAAGCCGTTCCGCGCGGACGTCCTGGCGCAGCTCGTGGACGAGCTCGTGCTCACGCGGGCCTGAACGACGCGCGAGGGCCGTGCCAGGCCGACCGACCGGAGGGAGGTCGGCCTGGC
>JANJTH010000756.1 GCA_024711205.1 Planctomycetota bacterium
CGGGCGCGCCCGGGCCCGGGGCCGGCGAGCCTTCGCCCGCGGACGCCGGCCGGTCGAGGGCCGACGCCCCGGCGACGCGGTCGGCCTGGGGCGCGCTCCGCGCGCTGCGCGCCGAGGACCCCTCGACCCGCGCGGGCGAGATCGCCGCGCGCTACGCCTGGGTCGCGCGGGCCCTCGGCGACGGGCCCGACGGCCCCGACGGGGGCGGGTCCTCGAGCGTCCGGGCCCGCTCCGACCGGCTCGACGCCCTGCTCCTCCACCCGGTGCTCGGCCCGCTCTGCTTCCTCCTCTGCATGGGCCTCCTGTTCCAGGCCGTGTTCCAGGGGGCCGAGCCGCTCGTGGCCCGGATCGAGGCCGCGCAGGGCGCGCTGGCCGCCTGGGCGACCGGCTGGCTCGAGGCCCGCCTGCCCGCCTCGATCGCCGGGGCGGCCACCGGCCTCGTCGCCGACGGTGTGATCGCCGGCGTGGGCGCGGTCGTCGTGTTCCTCCCGCAGATCCTGATCCTGTTCCTCGCGCTCGGCCTGCTCGAGGACACGGGCTACATGGCCCGCGCCGCCTTCCTCGTCGACCGCCCGCTCCGCGCGCTCGGCCTCTCGGGGCGGAGCTTCATCCCGCTCCTCTCGGGCTTCGCCTGCGCGATCCCGGCCGTCATGGCGACGCGCACGATCCCGGGGCGCCACGAGCGCCTGCTCGCGGTCCTCCTGATCCCGCTCATGGCCTGCAGCGCGCGCCTGCCCGTCTACACGCTCCTGATCGGGGCCGTCGTCCCGGAGGACGCGGCCGGGCTCCCCTTCGTCGACGCGCGCGGGCTCGCGCTCCTCGCCCTCTACCTGCTCGGCATGGCCGGCGCGGTCGCCGTCGCGCTCGTGATCGGCCGGCTCGGGCGCGGGCGCGCGCGCGGCAAGGAGCTCCCGCTCGTGGTCGAGCTGCCGCCCTACCGGCGCCCGGCCCTGCGCGGCGTGCTGCTCAAGCTGCGCCTGCGCGCCGGCGACTTCCTCAAGCGCGCGGGCACCGTGATCTTCCTCGTGACGGTCCTCATGTGGGTCCTCATGACCTACCCGCGGGTCGCGCCCGACCCCGCGCTCTCGCCCGCCGAGCAGCGCGCGGCGGCCCAGCGCGCGAGCGTCGCGGGGCGGCTCGGCCAGGCGCTCGAGCCCGCGCTCGCGCCGCTCGGCTTCGACTGGAAGATCGGCGTGGGGATCATCGGCAGCTTCGCCGCCCGCGAGGTCTTCGTCGCGACGCTCGGGATCGTGTACGCGGCCGACCTCGACGCCCCGGCCCCGGACGGGGCCGCGGGCGCCGACGGGGCGGGCGAGGTCGACGACGCGGAGAAGGAGCGCCGGCTGCGCGCGCGGCTCCTGGCCGAGGTCGACCCCCGCACGGGCCGGCGCGTGTTCTCGACCGCGACCGTCGCGGCGTTGCTCGTGTTCTACGTGTTCGCGCTCCAGTGCGGCTCGACCGTCGCCGTCGTCCGGCGCGAGGCGGGCTCTTGGCGCTTCGCCCTCGGGCAGCTCGCCGGCTACACGTTCCTCGCCTGGCTCGCGGCCCTCGTCACCTACCAGGGCCTCGCCGCGCTCGGGTACTAGAATCGGCCCGGACGCGGGGCGCCGAGCCCGCGAGGTCCAGGACGCCGATCCCCCACGCGACCTGGGTGGGGACGGAGCCGCACCAGGGCACCTCGAAGGCGCGTCGGCCCCAGTGGGCGGAGGGGGCCGCGCATGGGGTCTCACCCCGCTGGGCCTGGCGCCTCCCGAGCGCCGGCCGCGCGGACCTTCCCCGTCGGTCTCTGGTGGGAGTCGGCCACGAGGACCTCCCGGGTCCGGCGACACGCCCCCGGCCGACTCCCTCCGGAGACCGCGCGGTCAGAATTCGAGGGCCGTGAGGTCGTCGAGCGCGCCGCCGGACCCGAGCGCCTGGGGCACGTCGAGGCGCCCGCCGTTGCGGAGCCGGCGCACCTCGTCCTCGAGGGCCTCGATCCGGTCCTCCTTCTCGATCATCTCGTCCGTCACGCGGTCGAGCTCCGCCTGGCGCTCCGCGAGCTCCTGGTTCGCGATCGCGAGCGCGCGCTCGAGCTCCGCCGTGCGCTGGCCGAGGCGGGCCAGCTCGTGGTCCCGCAGTGCGTCGGCCGCGGCCCGGACCGCCTGCGGGGCCTGGGCCTGCGCGGCCTGGAGGGCCGCGCGCAGCCGGTGGACCTCGGCGTCGAGGCGGGCCCGCTCGAAGGCGAGCGCGCCCGGGTCCCCCGACGACCCGCCCGCCGGGCGGCCGGGCGTGACGGCCGCGCCCGCCTCGATCACGGTCGACAGGTGCTCCGGCCCGCCGACCGCGCGCTCGATCGCGGTCGGCGTGTGCGAGCTCAGGTCCTGCCCCCCCTGGCCGGGCGTCCAGGCGGCGGCCGCGACGGCGCGGCCCCCCGGCGCGCGCGTGGCGGGCGGGGCCTTCTGCTGCTGCGGTGGCGGCGGGGGCGGGGGCGGCGGCGGCGGCGGCGGGGCTGGCGCCTCGGCCGCCGCCTGGCGCTCGACCGCGACCTCCGCGTCGGCCTCGGCCAGGATCCGGTTGGCGAAGTCCGTGTCGATCGGGCGCGTCCGCATCTCGCTCGCCGGCAACCGGCCGAGGCCCGCGCCAGGCCCGGCGGGCGGCGCGCCGCGCGGCCCGGGCGTCGACGGGCCCCGCTCGAAGCGGGCCGGGTCGGGGGTCCGGGCCCGCGCGTCGCCCAGGATCGCGTCGAGGTCGTCGAAGCTGCCCGACGCGTGCGGGCTCGCCGGCTGCCCCGCGGACCGGCCCGGGGGGCCGGACGGCGCCGCCCCGAGCGCGAGCGACGGGCCCGACCACGCGTCGGCGAGCGGGGCGTCGACGGACGAGCCCGCGCCGGAGCCGAGCGGGTCGAACGGCTCGCCCACGAGCAGCCGGGAGATCTCGTGGCCCGACGGCCCCGGCAGGCGCGCGCCGTCGTCCTCGCGGTCCTCGAGCGACGACAGGCTCAGCGACCGCTGTGGGGCCTCGAGCGCCGGGAGGCCGTCGGCGTTCGTGTCGGCGAACGCGCGCTCCGCCCGGTCCGCGTCCGAGCCCGCGCGCTGCCCCGGCGAGGGCCCCCGCCCGCCCGGGCCCCGCCCCTGGAGCCCCGGGGTCGGCGAGGGCGCGCCGGGCAGCATGAGGTCGTTGCCCGAGGCGAACGGGTCGATCGAGGAGTCGTCGAACGGGTCGCGGCGGCGGCCGCCGCCCGAGGACGGCGCGCCAGGCGGCCAGCCGAGGCCGTGACCCTGGCCGCCGGCGCCGGGGGCCTGCCCCGAGGCGAACGGGTCGCGCAGCGGGGGCAGGCCGCTGTCGCTCAGGAACGCCCCGATCGAGGACGGGTCGACCCGCGCGGGGTCGAGCCGGGTCGTCGGGCCCGCGGGCGGCCGCGCGAAGGTCGCCGGACCGGCGGCGTGCAGGGGCGCGCCCGGGACCGGGGGCTCGGCCGCGGGGGGCCGGGCCGCGGCGGGCTCGTCGGCGGGGGCGAGGTAGATCACGTGCGTCTTGCCGAGGAACACGATGTCCTCGTGCTTGAGCTCCCCGCGCTTGACCCGCACGCAGTTGACGAACGTGCCGTTCGTCGAGCCGACGTCCTCGATCCAGCACCGGCGCTCGGCGTCGAAGAACACGCGCGCGTGGTCCCACGAGACCCACGGGTCGTCGATCGAGATCGGCGCCGTCTGCCGGTGCCCGATCGGGTGCTCGACGCCCGGGATGAGCTCGAACACCGCCCCCTGCCGCCTCCCGTTCAGGACCTGCAGCCGGGGCAAGGGCGAACTCCCGCCGGCCGAGCACCCCCCGGCCGCGCTGAACGCACTGTACTTGCCCACGGCGGGGCGGGCAAAGGAGGGGAGGAGGAGGGGAGGAAGAAGGAGGGCAAGGGCAAGGGCAAGGGAAGAGGGGGAGGGGAGTCGCACGACCGCGGGAACGGGAACGGGAATGGGAAGAGCTCCGCGGGGTGTACGCGCGCGGGCCCGGGAGGTGCTCCCCCCCGGGCCCGCTCGGCGCTCCGCCGACGCGAGGCGCCCGGCGCGCGCGCCGGACGCCTCCGCACACCTGAGATTTTGGGGGATCCCGCAGGGATCCCCCACATTTCACAGGTTCTCGATGATCGCGTTCGCGAACTCCGAGCACTTGACCTTGACCGCGTCCTTGCGGCCCTCGGCCACCATGAGCCGGTGAATGTCGTAGGTCACGCGGCCCTGGTCGATCGTCTTGCCGATCGCCTCGCGGATCGAGTGCCCGACCTTCTCCCAGCCCTGGCCCATGTACTCGAACATGATCACGCCCGAGAGGATCACGGAGCCCGGGTTGATCACGTCCTTGTCGGCGTACTTGGGCGCCGTCCCGTGGGTCGCCTCGGCCAGGCAGATCCCGTCGGCCATGTTCGCGCCCGGCGCCATGCCGAGCCCGCCCACCTGCGCGGCGCAGGCGTCCGAGATGTAGTCGCCGTTCAGGTTGGGCGACGCGATCACGTGGTACTCGTCGGGCCGCGTGAGCACCTGCTGGAAGATCGAGTCCGCGATCCGGTCCTTGATCATGACCAGCTTCTTCCACTTGCCGTCGCCGTGCGTCGGCCAGAGCGCGAGCGCCGCCTCGACCTCGGCCACGATCGCCGCGCGGTCGGCGGGCGACAGGTGGTCGAAGCCCGGCTCGATCATGCGGGCGTTCGCCTCGGCCGTGAGCGACGCGTCGGCCTCCTTGTTCCCGAGGATCCAGCTCTCGCGCTCGGAGACCGTCTTGTCGCGGAAGTTCTCGGCGGCCTCCTGGTAGCCCATGTCACGGAAGAAGCCCTCCGTGAACTTCATGATGTTGCCCTTGTGCATGAGCGTGACCGAGGAGGGGCGGCCGTCGCGCGGCGGGTGGCGCAGCGCGTGCTCGATCGCCATCCGGATCAGCCGCCGCGAGCCGAGGGTCGAGATCGGCTTGATCCCGATCCCCGAGTCGGCGCGGATCTTCTTGCTCTTCGTGTGCGGGGCCGAGGGGCAGATCTCGTCGTTGAGCAGCGAGATCAGGCGCTTGGCCTGCTCCGAGCCCTGCTTGAACTCGATCCCCGCGTACACGTCCTCGGTGTTCTCGCGGAAGATCACGACGTCCATGAGCTCGGGCCGGCGCACGGGGCTCGGCACGCCCTTGATCCAGTAGACCGGGCGGAAGCAGGTGTAGAGGTCGAGGACCTGCCGGAGCGTCACGTTGAGCGAGCGGATCCCGCCGCCGACCGGCGTCGTGAGCGGGCCCTTGATCGCGACCCGGTAGGCCTTGATCGCCTCGAACGTGTCGTCCGAGATCCAGCCGCCGTAGTACTCGTCCCCCTTGCTCTCGTTGACGCACTTCTCGCCGGCGTAGATCTCGAACCAGTGGATCTTCTTCTTCCCGCCGAACGTCTTCGCGACCGCCGCGTCGAACACGCGCACGGCCGCGCGCCAGATGTCGCGGCCGGTGCCGTCGCCCTCGATGAACGGGATGATCGGGTCGTCGGGGATCGCGAGCGACCCGTCGGCCTTGACCGTGATCGGCGAGCCGGACTTCGGCTCCTCGATGTGCTTGAAGCGACCCATGGGGGCGAGGCTCCTCCGGGCGAGGGCCCGGCGCGTGGTGGTTGGGGAGGTCGAGGGGAGGGCCGGCGCCTAGCTGCGCGCGTCGACCCCGCGCCGCGCGAGCGTGTCGAGCAGCGTCTTCGCCATGTCGGAGGGGCGGACGCACACGGCGACGCCAGCGTCGCGGAGCGCGTCCATCTTCGCCGCGGCCGTGCCCTGGCCGCCCGCGATGATCGCGCCGGCGTGGCCCATGCGCTTGCCGGGGGGGGCGGTCTGCCCGGCGATGAACGCGACGACCGGCTTCGGGTAGTTGCTCGCCTTGATGTAGGCGGCCGCCGCCTCCTCGCCCGCGCCGCCGATCTCGCCGATCAGGATCACGGCCTTCGTCTGCGGGTCGTCGGCGAACAGCTTCAGCGCGTCGGTGTGCGTCGTGCCGATGATCGGGTCGCCGCCGATCCCGATGCACGTCGACTGCCCGAGCCCGGCCTGCGAGACCTGCCAGACCGCCTCGTAGGTGAGCGTGCCGCTGCGCGACACGATCCCGATCGCGCCCGGCTTGTGGATGTACCCGGGCATGATCCCCATCTTGATCTGGCCGGGCGTGATCACGCCGGGGCAGTTCGGGCCGATCAGGCGCATGGGCTTGTCCGCGAGGAACTTCGCGGCCTTGGCCATGTCCGCGGCCGGGATCCCCTCGGTGATGCACGCCGCGAGCGACAGCCCCGCCGCGGCCGCCTCCATGATCGCGTCCGCCGCCCCGAGCGCGGGCACGAAGATCATGGACGCGGTCGGCGCGACCTTCTCCACGGCCTCGGCGACCGTGTCGAACACGGGCACGTCGCCCAGCACCTTCGTGCCGCCCTTGCCCGGGTGGACCGCGCCGACCAGGTTCGTCTCGCAGTAGGCCCGGCTCTGCTCGGCGTGGAACAGCCCGGCCTTGCCGGCGCCCTGGAGGAGGAGCCGCGTGTTCTTGTCGATCAGGACGCTCACCGCGCACCTCCACGGGCCGCCGCGACGACCTTCTCGGCCGCCTCGGCCATGCCGGGCGCGAACGTGATCGCGAGCCCGCTCTCCTCGAGGATCTTCCGCCCCTCGTCGACCTTCGTCCCCTCCATGCGCACGACGAGCGGCACGCGCAGCTCGAGCGTGCGCGCCGCGGCGACGATCCCCTGCGCGAGGCTGTCGCAGCGGAGGATCCCGCCGAACACGTTGACGAGGATCGCCTTGACGTCGGGGTCGGAGACGATGATCCGGAAGGCCGCCGTGATCCGGGCCTCGGTCGCGCCGCCGCCGACGTCGAGGAAGTTCGCGGGCGCGCCGCCGGCGTGCTTGATCATGTCCATGGTCGCCATGGCGAGCCCGGCGCCGTTCACCATGCAGCCGACGTCGCCCGAGAGCGAGATGTAGCTCAGGTCGTGCTCGCGCGCGGCCTGCTCCTCCTTGCTCTCGGCGTTCGGGTCGCGCATGGCGGCGAGGTCGGGGTGCCGGACGAGCCCGTTGTCGTCGAAGGACATCTTCCCGTCGAGCGCGAGGACCTGCCCGTCCTTCGTGAGCACGAGCGGGTTGACCTCGATCAGCGACGCGTCCGTGTCGATGAACGTCCGCACGAGCCGCTCGAGGAGCGCCGCGCCGTTGCGGAGCGCCTCGCCCGTGAGCCCGAGCTTGCGGGCGAGCTCGCGGGCCTGGAACCCGCGCAGCCCCTCGGCCGGGTCGCAGACGGCCCGGAAGATCAGCTCCGGCGTGTCGTGGGCGACCTGCTCGATGTCCATGCCCCCCGCGGGGCTGACCATGATCGCCGGGGCCCGCGCCGCGCGGTCGAGCGTGACCGCGGCGTAGAGCTCCTTCTCGATCGCGCAGCCCGCCTCGACGAAGACCTTGTGGACGCGCTCGCCCGCGTCGCCGGTCTGGATCGTGACGAGCGTCGAGCCGAGCATCTTGGCCGCGACGGCCTCGACCTGGGCCTTGTCCTTGACGACCGCGACGCCGCCCGGCCCGTCGGGGCCGTGCTCCTTGAAGCGGCCCTTGCCGCGGCCGCCCGCGAGGACCTGCGACTTCACGACGACGACGGGGGTCGGGAGCCGGTCGGCCACCGCCTGGGCCTCGGCCGCCGTGTGGGCGACCGCGCCCTCGAGGACGGGGACGCCGAAGCGTCGGAACACGTCCTTCGCCTGGTGCTCGTGCACGTTCATGCCACGCCTCCAGCCCGCGGGGACCCCGCGAGGGCGCGGATTCTACAGGCGATCGCCCTCGCGTGCGAGCGCGGGCCGCGGGCTCAGAGCGTCGGGCGGCGGATCGAGGCCTTCGTGGCCTCGACGTCGTCGGCGAGCAGCATGGCGACGGACAGGTCGAGCGGCGCGTCGACCGGGGTCAGCTCGCGCGAGAACGAGTGGAGCGCCTCGTCGAGCGCCAGGACCCGCGCGAGCGCGACCCGGCCATCGACGTCGTCCCAGCGGGCGGCGACGACCTTGCCGAGGGCGAAGGTGATCCTCGGGCGGTCCTTGCCCGCGCGCAGCTCGAGCGTGCCCGTCCGGCCGTCGCGCTCGATGTCGAGCAGCACGCGGTGCACCTCCTCGCGGGAGCGCGCGTGCCCGCCCTTGCCGGCCGCCTTCTCCGAGAACAGCACGACGAGCGAGGAGTCGTCGACGAGGTGGGGGCTCCCGTCGTCCTCGTCCCCGTGCCCGTTCGAGGCGTGCGCGACCCCCGCGACGTCGACCTCCGCGATCATGCGGAAGCACCCGACCGTCAGCTCGTGCGTGCGCACGAGCGGCTGCCGCTCCTCGACCTGCTCGCCGTCGACCTCGACCCCGTTAGCGCTCTCGCAGTCGCGGACCCAGGGGCGGTCCTCGTCGGGGTCCCAGGTGATCTCCGCGTGGAAGCGCGAGACCGTCGCGTCGTTGAGCACGAGGTCGTTGCTCGAGTGGCGACCGATCCGCAGCTTGCCGCCCGGCGCGAGGGTCAGCGCCTTGCGGCCGGGGCACCGGAGCTTGAGCGAACCCTGCATGCGCTTCGGTTGCCTCGACTTTGCTATACAGCAGCCGTGGCGGGACTGCAATCGCACGCAGGCGCGTGGACCTGGCCCGGCGTGCGCGGGCTCGTCGCGGCGTGCGCGCTCCCCCTCGCGGCGTGCGCGGACCCCGCGCCCGTTTCCGCACCACCCCCGCCCCCGGTCGAGGCGCCGGCGCCCGAGCCGGGCCGGCCGGTCGCGCCGCGGCACGCGCCGCCGCCGGCGCGTGGGCCCGGGCTGACGCGCGCGGAGGTGGTCGCGGTCGCCCGCGCCGCCGAGGACCCCGCGGCCGCGATCTACGACCTCGACCTGCAGCGGTTCGCGTTCGCGCTCGACGCGGAGGCCCTGGCCTGGCTGGAGGGCCAGGCGCTCGCGCCGGAGGTCGTCGACTACCTGCGCAAGCGGTCCCGGGTCGACTGGGAGGCCCTGCGCGGCGACGTCGACCCCTGGGCGGAGCCCCCGGGCCGTTGAGCCGCCGGACGGCGCCGGATCCGCTCGGGATCGCGCGTGGAGCGCGCAGGGGATCCGGGCGCGGACGGCCCGCGGCGCTGGGCGTCTGGGCGTGCGCCGGCGCGTTCCTCGTCGCGACCGGACGGGCGGCGGGGCAGGAGCCGGTGCAGGGCGACGCAGGGGCCCCCTCCGGGCTCCCCCGCGCGGGGGAGGCGCCGGCGCTCGAGAGGCCGACGCCCGGCGAGCCGGCGCCGCCCCCCGGCGACGCGCCGGCCGCGCCGCGCGACGAGCCCTGGCGGCTGGGCCGCGCGCTCGACCTCCCGCCGTGGCTCCACGTCGAGGGCGAGCACCGGGCGCGCGCCGAGCGCGTGTGGCGCCAGTATCGCTCGGGGCGCCCGGGGGACGACCGGGCGCTCTTCCTCCGCACCCTCGTCCGGCTCGAGCTCCGGCTCGAGGAGGTCCTCGCGCCGGTCGACCTCGGGGTCGAGGTCCAGGACGCGCGGGCCTACCGCCTCGGCGACGGCGAGGTGCCGCTCGGGGACACCGAGGTCGACGCCGTCGAGGTCCTCGAGGCCTACGCGCGGCTCCGGCTCGATCGCTGGCTGCCGGCGGGCGCGAAGGGCCACGTGCGCGCGGGCCGCTTCACGCTCGACCTGGGGAGCCGGCGCGTCCTCGCCCGCAACCGCTACCGCAACACGATCAACGCGTTCACGGGCGCCGAGGCCCGCTGGGAGTCGCCCGGGGGCTGGGCGGTGCAGGCGCTGGCCGGCGTCCCCGTGCGGCGCCTCCCGAACGACGTCGAGGGGCTCGAGGACAACGAGGTCCGCCGCGACCGCGAGAACGAGCGCGTCGTGCTCGCCGGCCTCCACCTGGCCACGCCCGCGCTCGGCGCGGCGAAGCTGCTCGGCGAGGCCTACGTGCTCGGCCTCCACGAGCGCGACCGGCCCGACGTCCAGACGCTCGATCGCCGCCTCGTGACCGCCGGCCTCCGGTTCGGGCGCAAGCCGGAGACGGGCACGGTCGACTTCGAGCTCGAGGCCCTGCTCCAGCTCGGGGCCTCGCGCCGGACCGCTGGGCGCGCGGACCGGCGCGACCTCCAGCACCGGGCCTGGGCCGCGCACGCGCGCGTCGGCTACCGCCACGACGGCCCGGGCCAGCCGCGCCTCGCGCTCGTCCTCGACTACGCGAGCGGCGACCGCGACCCGGGCGACCGCCGGCAGGGCCGGTTCGACCCGCTGTTCGGAGCGCGCCGCTTCGAGCTCGGGCCGACGGGCCTGTGGGGGCTCGTGCCGCGGAGCAACCTCCTCGGGCCCGGCGCGCGCTTCGAGCTCCAGCCGCACGCGACGGTCAAGGCGTTCGCCGCCTACCGGGCCTTCCTGCTCGCCGAGCGCCGCGACGCGTGGACGACCGCCCGGGTCGTCGACCCGACCGGCCGCGCGGGCCGCCTCGTCGGGCACCACGTCGAGGGCGCGATCGCCTGGGCCGCGCTCCCCGGCTCGGTCGAACTCGAGCTCGGCGCGGCCGCGCTGTTCCGCGGCGACTACGCGCGCGAGGCCCCGGGGACGACCCCGGGCGACCCGCTCTACGGCTACGCGCAGCTCACGCTCTGGTTCTGAATTGCGGGGAAACCCTGCGGGTTTCCCCGCAATTCAGAGGGGCGGTGGCGTCCCGCGGGCTCGTGGGCGTGGGGCGCGCTCACGGGCCCCAGGCGCGGTCGGAGGGGCAGGAGTCACCCCTCGAGGAGGGGAGAAGCCCCTCCGCTCGGGGGAACGGCCCTGGTAGAGCGGCTCCCGCGCGCTCGGCGGCTCCTCGAGGAGGGGAGGAGCCCCTCCGCTCGGGGGGACCCTCCGCCCATCTGAAATCAGGGGGAAACCCGCAGGGTTTCCCCCTGATCTCAGTCAGCCATCGAGGCGCAGCCAGAGGAAGTAGACGGCGAACGCCTGGGCGATCGCGAGGATCAGGCCCACGAGGCCCGGCAGGAGCAGCGAGGCCTGGCGGGCGCCGTGCTCGCGGGCGGCCTGGGCCGGGGCGTGCTGGGCCTGCGTGCACACGACGGCGAACACGAGCGGCACGACGGCGAGCACGGCGAGCCGGGCGACCTGCGGGACCGCCTCGAGGTCGAGCGTCCGGGCCGCGAACAGGAGCCCGGCGCCGAGCAGCGCGTAGGCGAGCACGCCCGCCACCTGCAGCCGGCGGCCGCGCGCGGGCTCGCCGAGCGCGATCAGGTTCTGCCCGGCGAGGATCGCGGCCAGGTAGAACTGGACCCCCGCGGTGAAGATCGCCCAGCTCGGGTAGAGCTCGACGTGCGCGCGCCCCTGGCCCACGCGCCGGAGCTTGATCCGCCGGAGCGCGTCCCGGACCTCGCCGCGCTCCTCGGCGGACAGCCCGCCCGTGACGACCGCGGGCGGCACGTCGCCCTGCGCGCGCGAGCGGAGCACGACCTGGAGCTTCCCGCAGCCCGGGCAGCGCGCCGAGTCGCCGATCTTGCGCCCCGTGAGGTCGATCGCCGCCGCGCAGCCGGGGCAGGACATCCTCAGGCTCAGCGTGGCCGGGGTCGACACGGGGCGCCTCCGCCGGCCTCGGGCGCGCCCCGGCCGGACCTGCTCGCGGGCAGGACTCTACCGTAGAATCCGGCTCCGACCAGCGAGGCCGCCGCAGCCGCGGCCGGCCCGCAGACACCGCACACCGGAGGCGCCCCCGTGCCGACCGTCCTCGGGCTCAACTGTTTCCACGCCAACGCGTCCGCGGCCCTCGTCCGCGACGGGGCGGTCGTCGCCGCGGTCGAGGAGGAGCGCTTCAACCGGATCAAGCACGCCGCCGGCTTCCCGATCGAGGCCGTGCGCTGGTGCCTGCGCCAGGGCGGCGTCGACCTGCGCGAGGTCGACGCGATCGCCGTCGGCGCGAAGCCGATCGACCACGTGCAGGAGGAGATCCTCCAGATCCTCTCGGGCCGCCCGAACTACTCGCGCCAGATCCAGAAGCGCATGGACGCGGTCGCGAAGTTCCGCGACGTGCGCGCGCTGCTCGCGCGCGAGCTCGGGCTCGCGCGCGACGCGCTGCCCCGGCTCGAGGAGGTCCCGCACCACCAGGCCCACGTCGCGTCGGCCTACCTGGCCTCGGGCTTCGACCGCGCGGCGCTCCTCTCGGTCGACGGGTTCGGCGACTTCTGCTCGACGCTCCTCGGACGCGGCGCCGACGGCGACGTCGAGGTGCTCGAGGTCGTCCGGTTCCCGCACTCGCTCGGGATCCTCTACACCATGGTCACCCAGTTCCTCGGCTTCTCGAAGTGGGGCGACGAGGGCAAGGTCATGGGGCTCGCCGCGCTCGGCCAGCCGGTCTACGTCGACCGCCTGCGGCAGGTCGTCAAGCTCGTCCCGGGCGGCCTGTTCGAGCTCGACCCGAGCTACTTCACGCACCCGGTCTACGGGCTCGACATGATCTGGGAGGACCGGGTCCCGCACATCGACGACACGTTCAGCGAGCGCATGATCGAGGTGTTCGGGCCGCCGCGGCACCGCTACGCGCCGTTCACGGTCCGCGACAAGGACCTGGCCGCGTCCGCGCAGGCGCTCCTCGAGGAGGCGCTCGTCCACGTCGGGCGGCGGCTCAAGGCGCTCGTCCCCGACGCGACGCGGCTCTGCTACGCGGGCGGCGTCGCGCTCAACTGCGTCGCGAACGTCGCGCTCCGCCGCGCCGGCCTGTTCGAGGAGGTGTTCGTCCCGCCCGCGCCCACCGACGCGGGCACCGCGGTCGGCGCCGCGCTGGCCGTCTGCCGCAAGATCGCCCCCGCGGGCCCGCGCCCGCGCCTGCTCTCGGCGCAGCTCGGCCCGTCCTACGCCGCGGCCGAGATCGAGCGCGCGCTCGAGGGGAGCGGCCTGTTCTACGTCCGCTCGCCCCGGATCCACGAGGAGGTGGCCGAGCTGCTCGCGCAGGGCCGCGTCGTGGGCTGGTTCCGCGGGCGCGCCGAGTTCGGCCCGCGCGCGCTCGGCGGCCGCTCGATCCTGGCCGACCCGCGCCGCCCCGAGATGCGCGAGATCATGAACGCGCGGGTCAAGTTCCGCGAGCCGTACCGCCCGTTCGCCGCCTCGATCCTGGCCGAGCGGCAGGTCGAGTGGTTCGACGTCGACTGGCCCTCGCCGTTCATGTCCTTCGCGGCGCCCGTGCGCGCCGACAAGCGGCGCGAGATCCCCGCCGTCGTCCACCAGGACGGCTCGTGCCGGTTCCAGTCCGTCGCGCGCGAGGCGAACCCCGACCTGCACCAGCTCGTGAGCGCGTTCGCCGAGCGGACGGGCGTGCCCATGATCCTGAACACGTCGTTCAACGAGAACGAGCCGATCGTGTGCACGCCCGAGGAGGCGATCGACTGCTTCTCGTCGACCAAGATCGACGCGCTCGCGCTCGAGGACTTCCTGATCAAGCGGTGAGCGGAGCGGGGGCTCGGGCCGGGTGGCGTCGCCTCACGCCGCCCCCGGTCCACCGAGGCCTGAGGGCAGGGCTCCCCGGGGCAGCGAGGCTTCGACCGCAACGCCCTTCCAGACGCCCGCCCGCGCCGCTTCATGCTTTGAACCGCTGGCGAGCTTGCGGTAGTCTCGACCTCGGGTCGACGCGATCGAACACCAATCCTGGTCAGGCTTCGCGCGACGAAGCCGGGAGGGGCCGTGCATCGCTGCATGAAGCGCCCTCGGGTCGCACGGGTCGCGCTGCTGGCGGCGGTCGCACTGGCGACGACGGGCTGCGGGCCGCTCGCCGCCGGTCTCGTGATCGGGCTCTCGGGAGGCGGCTCGTCCTCGGGCTCGAGCGGGACCGCGCCCCCCCCGCCGTCCCAGCCCACCCCTCCCGCCCCGCCCGCTCCGCCAACGCCACCGCCCGACCCGGGCTCGCCAGCGCCACCCGATCCAGGGTCACCTCCTCCGCCGCTCCCGCCGCAGGCGCTCGCCTTCGACACCCAGCCCTCGACGACCTCTTGCGGGCAGGTCGTGAGCCCTGCCGTCGTCGTCTCGCTCCGGACTCCGGACGGTTCGGTCGCGGCGAGCACGACCGCGACGATCACGGTCACGCTCGGGCAGGACCCGTTCGGCGGGACGACGCTCGCCGGGACGCTCGCCCGCCAGACCACGGCGGGGGTCGCCACGTTCGACGACCTGGCGCTCGACCGGCCCGGCGCCGGCTTCTCGCTCGTCGCGGCGACGTCCTCCGGCTCGGCCACGAGCGCCCCGTTCCAGGTCACGGAGGACCACGGCAACGACGCCGCGAGCGCGACGTCGCTCGCGCTGGGCGTCGCCGCGGCGGGGCGCTTCGACTACCCGGGCGACCGCGACTGGTTCTCCGTCGCGCTGCAGGCGGGCGCGACGTATGCGTTCCAGACGCAGGCGCTGGCGAGCGGGGCCGACACGACGCTCCGGCTGCTCGACCGCGACGGCGTGACCCCGCTCGCCTTCAACGACGACTCGGGGCCGACGCCCGCCTCGCGGATCGTCTACACGCCCACCGTGACCGGCACCTACCACCTCGAGTGCATGGCCTACTCCCCGACGCACGTCGGGGGGACCTGGGAGCTCGTCTGGCTCGGCGCGCCGTCGCCCCCGACGGGGCTCGTCGCGGTCCCCCTGGCAGCCTTCGCGACGGTCCTGGGCTGGACGGACACGTCGAGGGACGAGGTCGGCTTCCGGATCGAGCGAAGGCTGGCCACCGAGGCGGCCTTCGCACAGGTCGCGGCGGTGGGGGCCGGCACGACCCACTGGCACGACTCGGGTCTCACCCCGCTCACACAGTATGTCTATCGGGTCGTGGCCCAGGGCGCGGTCCCCGGGCTCGACTCCCCGCCCTCGAACGAGGCCACGGCGACCACCCTGCCGAACGGTCGGCTCGTCTTCCAGGTCCAGCCCTCGGACGCGACGGTCGAGCCGGGCCCCTCCGCCGCGGGGCTCTGGGCCCACTGGCCGCTCGACGAGGCCGCCGGGACCCGGGTCGAGGACGTGGGCCCCGCGGGTCGGCACGGCCTGCTCTCGGGGGGGCCCTACGACCACGTCGCGCTGTTCCTCGCCAACCCGTGGACCGAAGGCCCCTCGCGGGGCGCGCTGCGCCTCGACGGGCGCGACGACCTCCTCGAGCTCGCGACGACCCCCGCGGTCCCCGCCGACGGGGCGATCTCGTGGGCCGCGTTCGTTCGGCTCGACGGGGACGTCCCGGGCGACGCGGTGCTGCTCGGCAATCGGGTCAGCCCGTCCGGCCAGAGCGTGCAGGTGACCCCCGACGGCGTGCGCACGGACGGGCTCCGCCTCGACCACCACCTGGCGCCCTCGACGGCGTTCCGGCACCTCGCGGTCGTCAAGGATGGCCCGACCTGGCGCTACTACGTGGACGGGGCACAGGTGGCCACGGGTACGTCGAGCGCGGCGTTGGCGGCGCTCCCGCTCCACGTCGGCGGCGACGCGTCGCCGAGCTTCACGACGAAGGCTCGGATCACGGTGGACGACGTGCGGGTCTACCTCCGGGCGCTGGCGGCGAGCGAGGTCGCCGCGCTCGCCGGGGCGCCCGGCGAGGAGTCCGGCGCCGTGATCGCGCCGGCCGTGGTCGTGGCCGTCCAGGCGGCCGACGGCTCGCCCTTGCCCACGGCGGCGAACGTCGAGGTGACGCTCTCGCTCGCGGGCGCGACGGCGCGCCTGCACGGGCCGCGCGCCGCGTTCGCGCCGGGCGGGACCGTGACGTTCGGTGGGCTCGCGGTGGACGACCTCGCGACGGGGGCGCGGCTGCGGGCCGAGGCAGCCGGGTTCTTCGCCGTGGAGAGCGACCCCTTCGACGTCCTGCCCCCGCGCGTCGAGTTCACGACGGGCGGCGGCACGCGCCCCGCGCGCTCGTGGCCCCTCCCGCCGATCGTGGTCCGGGTCTCGCGCGCCGACGGCCAGCCGCTCCCCGCCCGCTGCCGGCCGACGGTCGAGCTGACGACGGCGGGGGGCGCGATCGTCTTCAACGACGCGCTGGGCCGGAATCGGACCTCGGTCCTCCGCCCGACGCGAGGCGGGGTCGCGCGGTTCGACGACGTCGAGCTTCACCAGCGACTGACGAGCGCGAGCGACGACCTGCTCGCGCGCGTGTTCGGCCGCGAAGGCGCGACCTCGTCGCTCACGCTCGGCGCCCGGCCCGAGCCCGGCCTCCTCCTCTACCAGGCGACCGCCGAAGGCTGGCCGGGGGACGCGTTCTGGGTCTCGGGCCGCGGGTTCGACGCGCACACGACGATCGAGGTGGGCGGCGTCCCCCTCGTCGGCGCGTCGCTCACGGGGACGCCCGAGAGCGGGGAGCTCACGGGGACGCTCGGAGCGGTGCCCTCGGGGTGGCTCGACGTGGTCGCCCGGCGCACCGACGCGACGGCGCGGCTCGTGGAGCGCTTCGCCTCGGGCGTGGGCGTCGAGGCGCTCGTGCCGGCCCAGGCGCTCGCCGGAGCGACGGTCGCGATCCACGGCCGGCACCTCGACGACGGCATGCTCGCGCCGTCGGTGTCGTTCGGGGGCCAGCCGGCGACGGTCGTCGCGCGGGGCGCGCGGCTCCTCCGGGTCACCGTCCCGCCCGGGTCAGGCACGGTGGACGTCTCCGTCACGACGAACCGCGGCACGTCGATCGGGGCCGGCCTGTTCACCTACGGCGCGGCCCCGAGCCCGGTCGTGGCCAGTGTGGAGTTCGTGGCCGAAGCGAGCCCGCAGCCGAAGCCGCTCGAGGTCCTGTTCCAGGTGCTCTGCCGCGACGCCGGCGGCGCCCCCGTCCCCGACGGGACCGTCGTGGCGCTCCGCGCGACGAGCGGGCGGATCGCCGGGGGGACCACGCGCGCGCTCTCGACGCGCGGCGGCCGGGTCGCGGTCGCGCTCCACGGCAACACCTTCGACCTCACGCTCGCGGCGTTCGACGGGCGCACGGGCGCGAGCCCCTCCGCGGTGACCGGCCACGCCTCGATCCCGGCGGAGGAGGGGGGCTGGCCCCGGGTCACGCGCGTGGTCCCCTCGAGCGTGGTCGCCGGGCAGGAGGTGGAGCTGCGGCTCGAGGGGGAGGAGCTGCTCGGGCCGGCGGTGGTGGTCCCGCGCCTGCCCGGGGCGCGGGTCCTCGGGGTCCGCTACGGCCACGGCGGGGGCGTCGCCTGGGTCCGGGTCCGCTTCGACGCGGGGCAGGCCCAGGAGACGTTCCCGTTCGACTTCGCGCACACCTACCCCCGCTCGGCCTGGTTCGGCGTGCGCGTGCTCGACGACCGGGCGCCGCTCGTGGTCGGCCCCGGCGAGCGCGTGGAGCTCGCGGGGGACGTGCGGCTGCCCGGCCTGACGATCGCGCGCCACGGGCTGCTCCAGGGCGTCGGTCACCGACCGCTCGTGCTCTCGGTGGACGGCCCGGTCCTCGTCGAGGGGACGCTCGACGCGTCGGGGCTGCCCGGCGGGCCGTGCCAGGTGCCCGTCGGCGCGCCCGTGCGGATCGCCTGCGGGGCCGGGGGCGACGGCGGGCCGGGCGGGGGGGGCGGCGGCGGAGGCGGCGCCGCGACGGGGACCGCGATCTCGCTGGGCGGTCGCGGCGGTCACGGCCTGGCGGGCGGCGCGGGCGGAGGCGGGAGCCAGGCGACCATGGGCGGGACGGGCGGCGGCGGGGCCGTCGGTGGCGGCTCCCTGGGCCGGACCGAGGGCGGCCTGGCGGCTGGCGGACGCGGCGGGGGAGGCGACGCCGACCCGGCGAGGCATGGCGGCCTGGCGGGCGTCGGCGGCGGAGGCGGGGGCTCCGGCCGCCGCGGCGGGCCTGGCGGACCTGGCGGCCCGGTGTCCGCGGCTGGCCATGGCCCCGAGGGCGACGGCGGCGGCGGCGCGCAGCACGACTCGAGCGGGGCGGGCGGCGGCGGCGGCGGGCACGCGACGGCGGGTGAGGCCGGCCGGACCTCGCAGGGCTCGTTCACGGGCGGCGGGCGCGCGGGCCAGGCCTACGGAGCGCCCGAGGCGTTCGAACTCGCGGGCGGGGCGGGCGGCGGCGGCGGCTCGGGGCGCGGCGGCATCGAGGGCCTCGCGGGCGGCGGCGGCGGCGGCGGCGGGGCGCTCCTCGTCGTCGCGCAGGGGGCGCTCCGCGTCGGTGCGACCGGGGCGGTCCTGGCCAACGGTGGCGCGGCTGGCCGCGCGGGCGACACGGACGGGGAGGGCGGGAGCGGCGCGGGCGGGGCGATCGTGCTCGTGGCCCCCACGGTCGCGCTCGACACCGGCGCGCGGGTCGAGGCGAAGGGCGGCCCGCGCCGAGGTGATCGCGGGGCGGGCGGCGACGGCCGCGTCCGGATCGACGCAGCGACGTTCGAGCGCGACGGCGCGGCGGTCGCCAGGGCCGTGATCGAGGCGACCACGAGCCCGCCCGTCGGCTACTTCGGCGCGGGCGGGCCGACGCCGAGCGTCGCGCTGACGCAGCCCCAGGACCAGGCCGGCTCCCCCGTCGAGCTCGCGTTCGTCGTCACGGACGGCGACGGGGCTCGGGCGCGTGTCGAGCTCGAGGTCAGCGCGGACGGCGGGGCGACCTGGACCCCCGCGCGCCCCGCCCCCGCGCAGGGCCCCACCTTCGCCCTCGAGTCGTCGCCCGGCGGGACCGCGCACCGGTTCCTCTGGGACGCTCGCGCCGATCTGGGCCCGGGGGCGGCCACCGTCCGTGCGCGGATCAGGGCCTCGGACCTCGCCGCGGGCGCCTGGGAGACCTCGGCGCCGTTCACACTCACGCTCCCCTGACGCGGGCTCGGAGCCGAGGCTCGCTCGTGCATGCTGGCGTCGTCGACGCCGCGGTCGGACGAGGCGACGTGCGCTCGCGAAGGGGGGCGCCTCGGAGGACCGCGGCGCGACCACGGAGCCTCCGATACCCTCGCCCCGGGAGGTCGCATGTCGCTCTACGGAGTGCGGGACGCGCTGCTCGGCGGTCGCCGCGCGATCGCGCTCACGGGCGCCGGGATCTCGGTCGAGAGCGGCGTCCCGGACTTCCGCTCGCCCGGCGGCCTCTGGGAGCGCTTCCCGCCCGAGGAGTACGCCACGATCGACGCGTTCCGCGCCGACCCCACGCGCTTCTGGCGCTTCTACCTCGAGCTCGCGCGCACCGTGGCGGGCGCGTCCCCGAACGCGGGCCACCTGGCGCTCGCGCGGCTCGAGCAGCTCGGCGCGCTCGCGGCCGTGATCACGCAGAACGTCGACGGTCTGCACCAGGCCGCAGGCTCGCGCGAGGTGCTCGAGCTCCACGGGGCTGCCGACGCCCTCGTGTGCCTGGCCTGCGAGGCGCGCAGGCGAGAGCGGATCGCGGCGCTGACCGGGCCGCCGCGCTGCGTCTGCGGCGAAGTCATGAAGCCCGACGTGGTCCTGTTCGGCGAGGCCCTCCCGCTCGACACCCTCGCGCGGGCCCAGGACCTCGCCGAGCGCTGCGACGTCTGCCTCGTGATCGGCACGTCGGCAGAGGTCTACCCCGCCGCATCGATCCCGGAGCGGGCCTTCGCGGCCGGCGCGACGCTCTGCGAGCTCAACCTCGAGTCGACCTCGCTCACCCACTCGGGCCGTGTGCGTTGGATCGTCCAGGGGGCTGCGAGCGTGACCCTGGTGCGGCTCGCAGAGCTCGTCGACGACGCCCGCCGTCAGCAGCCGGACCCGCGCGCGCCCGGAGAGCGCGCCGCGGGGCGCTGCTAGACTGCCCGCATGGCAGGCGCGCCCGCTCGCTCTCTGCACGTGCTCGGGGTCGAGGTCCCTCCCGAGGCGCACACGCTCGCGGGGTTTCGCGCGTGGGTCGCGAGCCTGCCCGACGCCGGGCCCCGCCCGCGCGCGACGTTCTGCGGCGGGGGGGTCTACGTCGAGGACCGCCCGCAGGACTACGACGCCCACGCGCCGCTCGTGGCCGAGGTGAACCGGGTGCTCGGGAACCTGACCGTCGCCGGCGAGCTGGGGATGTACTTCGCGCCGCCGAGCTGGTTCACGCACGCGAAGGCAGGGGTCTCGACCGAGCCCGACGGCATGCTCGTGCGCTTCGAGACGTTCCGCGCCGGCCGCGCGCGCGTGAACCCGGACCGGCGGACCGAGCTGCTCGGGACGCCCGACCTGGTGCTCGAGGTCGTGAGCCGGTCGAGCGCGAAGAAGGACCTCGTGGACCTCGTGCGCGACTACGCGCGCGCGGGCGTGGCCGAGTACTGGGTCGCCGACGCGCGCGCCGAAACCCTCGACTTCCGGCTGCTCGTGCTCGACGGTCGGCGCTACGAGCTCGTCGCCCCCGGGCGCGGCGGCTGGCTGCGCTCCCCCACGTTCGGGCGCCGGTTCCGCCTCCGGCGGCTCGTGAACGCGGCGGGGCTCGCGGACTACCGCCTCGACAGCCGGCCGTAGCCCGCGTCAGCGCGCGCCGTAGCCCTCGAGGCGCGCGCGGGCCTCGGGGGTCACGCGGTAGCGGCCGCGCGCGTCGGTCGCATCGAGCACGCCCTGCCGCAGCCAGCCCTGGATCGTCGGCCGCGGGACGCCGCGGGCGACGAGCTCCTGGGCCGAGATCGTCTCGGCACGGCGGGCCCGTCCCGCGCGGCGATCGGTCTGCTTCGCCGCGAGCTGCTTCGCCTCGGTCTGCTTCGCCTTGGTCTGCTTCGCCTCGGTCTGCTTCGCCTTGGTCTGCTTCGCCTCGGTCTGCTTCGCCTGGGTCGGCTTCGCCGCGAGCTGCTTCGCCCCGGGCTGCTTCGCCTCGGTCTGCTTCGCCTCGGACCGCTTCGCCTTGGTCGGCTTCGCCTCGGGCCGCTTCGCCTCGGTCTGCTTCGCCTGGGTCGGCTTCGCCTCGGTCTGCTTCGCCTTGGTCTGCTTCGCCTCGGTCTGCTTCGCCTTGGTCTGCTTCGCCTCGGACCGCTTCGCCTTGGTCGGCTTCGCCTCGGGCTGCTTGCCGGCCAGCCTCGGCGCGGGGCCCGCGGGGGTCGCCTGCCTCGCTGCCACCTCGCCGCGGTCGCCGGTGGGCGCCCTGCCGCGGCGCTTCGGCGGAGGCCCCGCCCGGGCGCCGGCGCGCGCCGCCTCGCG
>JANJTH010000767.1 GCA_024711205.1 Planctomycetota bacterium
CGGGCGCGCCCGCCCGCCCCGCCGCCTGGGTCGCGCACCCGGGCCTCCGCGCGCGGCCGCTCGACCCCGCCGGGCGCGCGTTCGACCTCGGGCGCACGCCGTCGCTCGGGGCCATGCTCGACGAGGCGACGCTGCGCGGGCGCGGGCGGCCGTTCCTGGTCCTGCGCGACCGCGAGCGCGAGGTCGAGCGCGTCTCGTTCGACGCCTACCGGCGCGAGGTCGGGCGCGCGGCGCGGGCCTTCACGGCCCGGGGGGTGGGGCCAGGCGACCGGGTCGCCGTCCTCCTGGCGAACGGCCCGCGCTGGCTCGCCGCGGCCGGGGCGGCGCTCGCGCTCGGGGCCGTCCTCGTGCCGCTCGACGCGCGGGCAGAGCCGGCCGAGCAGGGGCGGCTCCTCGCGCACGCGGGGGCACGCCTGCTCGTGTGCGATGGACCCGTGTGGCGCCGCCTGCGCGACGTCCCGCGCGGCGCGGTCGCGCACGTGCTCGTCGACCGGGGACCGGGCGGCCCGCCTGTCGACCTCGCGCCGGGCGAGGACCTCGCGGGCGCGCTCGAGGCGGCCGGGCCGGGTGATTGGCCCCGGCCGACGGGGTCGCGGGCGCCGGGCCCCGAGGACCCGGCCACGATCGTCTATTCGTCGGGGACGGCGGGCGGGGCGAAGGGCTGCGTGCTGCCGCACCGGGCCTACCTGGCGCAGGCGGGCGCGCTCGCGACGCTCTACCCGCTCGCCCACGACGACGCCTACATGTCGGTCCTGCCGACGAGCCACGCGCTCGACTTCATGTGCGGGTTCCTCGTGCCGGCCCTGTGCGGGGCGCGCGTCGTCCACCTGGCGACCCTGCGCCCCGAGTGGCTCGTGGACGCCTGCCGCCGCGAGCGCGTCACGCACCTGGCCGCCGTGCCCGCGCTCCTCGCGGCGCTCGAACGCCGGGTGCGCGAGCGCCTCGACGCCGAGCAGGGGCTCGCGGGCAAGGGCCTGCGGGGGCTCCTCGCGCTCCGCGGCGCGCTCGAGCGCGACCGCCCGCGCGACGGCCTCGCGCGCGCGCTCCTCGCGCCGGTGCTCGCGCCGCTCGGCGGGCGCCTGCGGCGGATCTTCGCCGGCGGCGCGTTCGTCCCCCGCGCGACCGCGCGCTTCCTGACCGACGTGGGCCTCCCGGTCGCGATCGGCTACGGGCTCACCGAGGCCTGCGCGGTCGTGACCGTGAACGACCTCCAGCCGTTCCGGGACGACACGGTCGGGCTCCCGCTCGCGGGGACCGACCTGCGGATCGACGCGCCCGGGCCCGACGGCGCGGGCGAGGTGTGCGTGCGCGGGCCGCAGGTCTTCCGCGGCTACCTCGACGACCCGGCGCGCACGGCCGACGTGCTCGGCCCCGATGGCTGGCTCCGCACGGGCGACGTCGGGCGCCTCGACCCGGCGGGCCACCTCGTGCTCGTCGGGCGCAAGAAGCACATGGTCGTGACGGCCGGCGGCAAGAACGTCTACCCGGAGGACGTCGAGGGCGCCTTCGACGGCCTCGGCCTCGAGGAGCACGCCGTCGTCGCCGCGCACGCCGTGTGGCCGAGCCGGCCCGGCGACGACGAGGCGCTCGTGCTCGTCGCGCGGCCCGGGCCGGGGGCCGGGGGCGGCGCGCTCGGGCCCGAGGCGCTCGCCGGGCTGGCGCGGCGCAACGCGGCGCTCCCCGAGCACAAGCGCGTCGCGGGCGTGCTGGTGGCCGCTGCACCGTTCCCGCGCACGACCTCGCTCAAGCTCCGGCGCGAGGCGCTGTGCGCCGCGCTGGCGGCGCAGGCGGGGGGGCGCGCGGCCGTCCGCCTGCTCGGGGCGTCGGGCGGCCGGTAGGTCGACGAGGAGGAGACGTGACCGACGTGGACCCGTTCCTGGCCGTGACGGCGCTGCCCGACCTGGCGCGCACGACGTTCAAGACGCCGGGCGCCGGGAACGTCGCGAAGCCGTTCACCGTCCGCGAGGTCGGGCGCGACGAGGTCGTGCTCCGGACCTCGCGCGGCGGGCGGGTCACGCTGCGGGCGGAGGCGTTCTTCGCCGCCCACAAGGCCCTCGCCGACCTGGGCGCGGTCGAGGAGGGCGGCTGGGTGCGGACGAGCGACGAGACGCTGGGCGCGATCCTCGCGACCGAGAACCGCGAGCACGGTGTGACGAGCTACGTGCTCCCCCTGCTCGAGGCGGCGGGGCTGGTGGAGCTCGACCGCGGGCGGCCGGCCCGGGCGCGGGTGCGCGGGGCGAGGTAGGGGCGCGGGGCGAGGAGAGGAGGAGGGGAGGAGGAGAAGAGGGGAGGAGAAGAAGAGGGGAGGAGAAGAGGGGGAAGAGAAGAGGGAGGGCAAGGGCAAGGGCAAGGGCAAGGGCAAGGGAAGAGGGGCCCCTGCGCGACCGCGGGAACGGGAACGGGAACGGGAACGGGAAGAGCTCCGCGGGGGAGCCTCAGAGCGGGCCGAGGAGCTCCGCGTCGGACGCGCGCACCTCGAGCACGTCGAGGGCGACGCACGCGGTCGGGACGCCCAGGAGCTCGCTGACGGACGGGGTCGTGCGGCCGTCGTCGCCGGAGATCAGCTCCTTGATGTACGTCCCGCTCTCGGCCTCGATGCGCAACACGACCTCGCGGGGACCCTGCGCGAGGACGTCGAGGGCGAGCACGCGCCGGCGGCGCACGAGGTCGCTCCGGCGGCGCGCGACGCGCCGGGGCGTGCGCTGCGCGAGCTCGCGGCCCGCGAGCGCGGCCGCGAGCGCCGCCACCCGCGCGGGGTCGAGGTCGGCCTCGGCCTCGGCCCGGCACGTGGCCTGGTAGACCTTCGGCGCCTCGAAGCCCTTGAGCCGGGCCACGACGGCGTCGCCCACGATCCGCAGCGGCCCCACGAGCTCGGCCCGCCCCGCGGCGCCGGCGGCGACCTCGGCGGCGACGGCGGCCCAGTCGGCGTCGCGCCGGCGCGGGCCGGGGACCTCGACGACGAACGGCCGTCCCGGGCCGAGGCAGCGCACGTCGATGTCCTCGCGCCCCATGCCGTGGAGGACGGCCGCGTCGGGCTCGGCCCCGAGCGCGCGCGCGCAGGGGCCGGCGAGCAGGTCCTCGAGCGCGACCGGGTGCCGGCGCCCCGTCCCGGCGCAGGTGGCGCAGCCCTGGCCCGCGCACGCGGGGCAGCGCCAGCGGGCCCGGGTCTGGGGCAGGTCGCGGTCGAGCTTCCGGTAGCGCCCGTAGACCCAGATGGCGCGCGCGGTCACCTCGACGCGGCCGCGGTCGGCGTCCCACACGACGAGCAGCTCCGGGCGGGCGAAGTCGACCCGCCGGCCGAGGCCGGCCCAGGCCTCGATGAGCGCCGCGCCGAGCGCGCGCTTGACCTCGCCCTTCCAGGCGTCGAGGCGCTCCTGCGGGACGAGCTTGCCCAGCCGCCGGGCGCGCACGCCGCACACGAACGTCGCGCAGGCGAACGGCGCGGTCGCGGGGACCGCCGCCGCGAGCGCCCGCGCGACGACCTCGCCTACGGGTGGCAAGGGGTCGGGGCCGGCGTCGCGTGACCCCGGCGCGCAGCCCGGCTCCCCGTGGCCGCGCGCGGTCCGGTCCGCGCCGACCTGGTCCGTCTCGACGCCCTCGCGCTCGCCCGCCCCGGCCATGGGTGCAGGATCGCACGCGGCCCGGCCTGCGCGCGCCATCGCGCGCGGGCGCTCACCTTGCGGGCCCGCGCGGGCGGGACTATCGTCCCCTGCGGGAGTCGGGTGGAGCGGGGCATGACGCAGCGCAAGGACGGAGCACGGAGCCCACGGCGTGGGGCGCCCGCCCCGTGCGTGCGCCCGGCCGCTCGCCAGCGCCGCACGGGGCCCGGCACGGTCTGGTCGATCGAGCTCCACACCGAGCGGCTCGGCTGGCTCTCCTACGCCTACCGCAGGCTGCGCCTCGAGCGGTCGGGCGACCGGGCGACCGCCCGCGAGGTGACCGTCCGCCTCGCCTACGACGAGGACGACCTCGCGCTCGTCACGCGTCCGCGGGACCTCGTGCGCGTGCGCGGTCGGGCGCTCGACCTCGACGAGGCCGAGGCGCTGTGGCGCACGGTGCGGGCGCTCCGCCCCGAGACGCTGCGCGACCGCTACCCCTGCCTCGACCACCTCGACCCGCGCGAGCTCGACCCCGCGGTCGGGATCGACGGCGTGCCGATCGCGGTCTCGAGCGGCGAGGAGGGCCCCATGTGCCTGACGCTCCGCTGGGGCCAGGACGAGCGCGCCCGGCAGCGGCGCGTCCTCGTCGATCGCTACCGCGAGCCCGCGGCCGAGTGGACCGGCGTCGACCGCGGCCCGCGGCTCACGCGCCTCGTCGCGCACGTCGACGCCGGGCTCGAGGCGCGCGCCCCGCTCACGGCGCGCCGGATCGACCCCGCCACCGCGCTGGCGGCCGAGTTCGAGGCGCTGCGCGGGCTCGCGTTCCTGAACCTCCGCCAGGCCGAGCGGCGGTTCGTCGAGGCGCTCGGCTCCGCCGGCGGCGGGCGCGCCGTGTTCTCGCTCACGGGCGCGCTGTTCGCCGACGACGCCCGCGTGCGCGTGCAGGCCCTCGAGGCGCTCGGGGCGATCGGGGCCCGCTCGGCCGTGGCCGAGGTGGAGCTGCTCGCCTACGACGACGAGACGCCCGTCCGCGAGGCGGCCCGGCGCGTCCTCGACGCGCTCCGCCCCGAACCGACCTGAAGGCTCGGCGCCACCATCCAGGGGGTCAGGCGCCTCGAGTCCGGCGCCTCTTCTCGCTCCCGTTCCCGTCCCCGCGGTCGTGCAGGGGCATCGCCTTCATCGTGCGGCCAGCATGCTGGCGATTGGCCCTCTCCACCCCTTGAACGGTCACGGCCCGGCCCTGGCATGCCGGCGGGGCGGGCGGCTCGAGCGCCGGCTGGGCGCTAATCGAGCTGCCGCTTCTGCAGCTCCTCGACGACGGACGTGGCGTAGCAGCCCCGGGGCAGGAAGAACGTGAGCACGAGGTCGTCGCCCGCGACCTCGACGCCGACGTCCTCGAGCGGGAAGCGGAGCGGGCGCCGTTCGCCCTGCGGGCGCACGCCCAGGGCGTCCGTGAGCTCGGGGCCGAGCCCCGGCGCGAGCGCCGCGAGCACGGCGTCCTCGTCGGCGCGCGCGCTCGAGCCCTCGGCCGGGCGCAGCAGGCGGCGCCCGAAGCTGGGGCCCGAGGGGCTCAGCTCGAACGCGGCGCAGCGGACGGCGTCCGTCGCGACGTCGGTGACGAGGAAGGCCGCGCCGTTGCGCTGCAGCACGGCGACCTCGCCCACCTCGAGCTGGTCGAGCCGCTCGAGCCGGCGCGTCAGGTAGGCGTTGAACAGGAGCGACTGGAACGCCGAGACGTAGAACGCGCGCCGGGCGCGCGGGATCGCCCGCGCGGCGTCGAGGGGCGGGCGGCCCCGCGCGAGCGCGCCGAGCGCCGCGCGCTCGGCCGTGAACGAGGGCGGCAGGACCTCCCAGGCGCCCTGCGCGTCGCCCCGGCGGTAGCGCGCGCGGGCCTCGGCGAGGCGGGCCCGCGTCCCGCTCCGCGGCGACCC
>JANJTH010000844.1 GCA_024711205.1 Planctomycetota bacterium
CCGAGGCCGCGCGCGCGGCCGTGCGCGCCGGCGCCGCGCGGGTGCTCGTCGCCGGCGGCGACGGGACCGTCCGCCTCGCGGCGGCGGGGCTCGCCGGGCGCTCCGTCGCCCTCGGCGTCCTGCCCGTCGGGACGGGCAACGACGTCGCCGCGGCGATGGGCCTCCCGCGTCGACTCGCGGACGTCGTGCCCGCGCTGGCGCTGGCCGCGGCGGCGCCCGTCCCGATCGACCTGGGGCGGGTCACCCCGCTCGGGCAGCCCGACGAGGCGCCGCGCTGGTTCGCGTGCGTCCTGGGCGTCGGGGTCGACACGCCCGCGCTCGAGCGGATCGACGGGGCCCGCTTCCTCCCGCGCGGGCGCCTGCTCTACGCGACGGCCACCGTGCAGGCCCTCGTCCGGCACGCCCCCGAGCGGGTCCGCGTCGCGGTGACCGCCCCGGGCGCCGAGGGGCTCGGCGGCGGCGCGCGCGTCGTCTTCGACGGCGACGCGACGCTCGTCGTCGTGGCCGGGACGCCCACCTACGCGGGCGGGCTGCCCGTCGCGCCGGCCGCGCGCATCGACGACGGCGCGCTCGACCTGGGCGTGTTCCCGCCGCGCTCGCTCCGCGAGCACGCGCGCCTCCTGCCCGCGTTCCTCCGCGGCTCGACCGACGACCCCCCGGGCGTCGTGCGCGCGCGCGGCCAGGCGGTCCGGATCGACGCCGCCGCCGACCGCGCCCCGGCCCGGGGCCCCCACGGCCCAGGCCTCCCCGTGACGCTCGACGGCGAGCGGACGACCCTCCGCACGCCCGTCCTCGTCGAGGTCGTCCCGCGCGCGCTCCAGGTCCTGGCGAGGTCCGAGGGGGGCGCCTGCGGCCCTCCCCTCGAACCTCGCTAGGACTCGGCCGCGCGTCGGCCCCGCAAGCGCAGCCAGCGCCCCTCGACCCGCGGAGCCCTCCCCGCTCCAGCGCCCGCTCGCCCCTCCCCGGCCCTCGGGCCGCTCGCCCTCTCCACGCCGGCCGCTCGCCCCCAGCGGAGCTCTTCCCCCCCCCGCCCTCGAGGAGGTCCCGTGCCTTCGCCGCCCCCCGTCCCCGACGCGCTCCCGCCCGCCGTCGACGTCGCGATCTGCGGCGGCGGCGTCGCCGGGCTCGGCCTCGCCTGCGCGCTCTCCGCGCTGCCGCGCCCCGCCGCCGCCCCGCCGCTCTCGATCCTCGTGCTCGAGCGCCGCGCGCAGGCGGGCGGGATCCACCGGGGCGACTCGCTCCTCCCGCGGGCCACCCGCCACCTGCTCGGCTGGGGCCTGGGCCCCGGGCTCCTCGCGGCCGGCGCCCGCCCGATCGACGCGGTCCGCGTCCACGCCCGCGGGCGCCAGCTCCTCGAGGGCCCGGTCGTGCCGCCGGGCGAGGACGCGCCCTACTACGTGCTCCCGCACGCCGAGATCGAGCGCCTGCTCGAGGCGCGCGCGCGCGCCGCGGGCGTCCGCCTCGTCCGCCGCGTCGGCGCACGCGGGCTCCTTCGCGGGCCCGGCGGGCGCGTCGAGGGCGTCGAGGTCGTGGGGCCCGACGGGGTCGCCTGCCCGGTCCGGGCCCGGCTCGTGGTCGGGGCGGACGGGCAGCGCTCGCGGGTCCGCGAGGCGCTCGGGCTCGAGGTCGACGTCCACGACTACGACCACGCGCTCCTCTCGCTCGAGGCCGACCGCCCGGCCGACTACCGCGACGGGCTCGAGGTCCACCTGCATCGCGACGGCGGCGTGCTCCTGCTGCCGCGCCCGCCCCGCGCCGACGGGAGCGCGCGCGTGAGCGTCGGGGTCCTCGTCGAGGCCGGGCAGGCCGCCCTCTGGCATGGCCTCGACGACGAGGCGCTCGCGCGCGCCGTCGCCGGGCGCTGCCCCCGCCTCGCCCGCGCCGCGCTCGACCGCCAGGGCATGCACGTCTACGCGCTCTCGCGCCGGCACGCCCGCGCCTACGTGCGCGACGGCGCGGCGATCCTGGGCGACGCGGCCCACGTCACGAGCCCCGTGGCGGGGCAGGGCATGACGGCGGCCCTCGACGACGCCGGGGCCCTCGCCGCGCTCGTTGGCCCGGCCCTCCTCGCCGATCGCGCGGACGGCGCCCCCGCCGCGCTCGACCGGGCCCTCGCGGCGTGGGAGGGCCGGCAGCGCCCGCGCACGGCGCGGCTCCTCCGGCAAGCCCACGCGCTCGACCGCGTCTACGGCGCGCGCGGCCCGCTCGCCTACCGGCTCCAGGTGGCCGCGGCGTGGCTCGTGGGCACGCCCCTCGGCGGCTGGTTCGGGCGCGGGCTCGCCCGCGCGCTCCTCACGGAGCGCGACCCGCTGCCGGCGCCGGGCCCGGCCACGGCCCCGCCGGTCGAGCCGGCCGCCCCCGCCGCGCCCCCCGCCCGCGCGGTCGCGCGCGCCCACACCCAGGTCCAGGAGGTCCGCGCCGCATGACCCAGCTCGACCCGCATCGCCTCGCGCTCCTCGAGCACGCCGCGCTCGACCTGACCTGGGTCCGCGGCGAGGGCGCCTGGCTCACCTGCGCCCGCGGACGCCGCGTGCTCGACCTGACCGGCCAGTACGGCGCCGTCCCGCTCGGCCACGGCGCGCCCGAGGTCTGGGCCGCGGTCGACCGGTTCCGGGCCGCGGGCGCGCCGGCCCTCGTGCAGCCGTCGCGCCCCGACCGCCCCGCCGCGCTCGCGGCGCGCCTCGCGGCCGTCGCCCCGGTCGTCGGGGAGCGGGGGCAGGCGACCGTGCGCTTCCTCCAGAGCGGCTCCGAGGGCGTCGAGGCGGCGGTCGCCCTGGCCCGGGCCGCGACCGGCCGGCCCCTCGTCGTCGGGCTCGAGCGCGGCTACCACGGCCACACGCTCGCGGCCGCGGCGCTCACCTGGCGGACGGCCCGGGCGCTCGACCCCGCGGTCCGCCCGCCCGGGTTCGCGCACCTGCCCCCCGACGACCTGGGCGCCCTCGAGGCGCTGTTCGCGGCGCGCGGCCACGAGGTCGCCGCCCTCGTGCTCGAGCCGGTCCAGGGCGAGGGCGGCGTGTGGCCGCTCGACCCGACCTGGGCGCGGCGCGCCCGCGCGCTCTGCGACGCGCACGGGGCGCTCCTCGTCCTCGACGAGGTCCAGACCGGGCTCGGCCGGACCGGCGCGTGGTTCGGCGCCGAGCGGCTGGGCGTCCCGGGCGACGTCGTCGTCGTCTCGAAGGCGCTCGGCGGCGGGCTCGTCCCGCTCGCGGCCGTCGTCGCGCGGGCCGGGCTCGAGCCGGCGGCGTTCGCGCTCGGCCGCGGGTCGACCTTCGCCAACGGGGAGCTGACCTGCGCGGTCGGGCTGGCCGTGCTCGACGCGCTCGGGCGTGACGACGCCGCGCTCGTGCGCCGCGCCGGCGCGCTCGGGGCGCGCGCGCGGGCCGCGCTCGAGGCGACGGCGCGCCGGCACCCGGGCGCGTTCCGGGCCGTGCGCGGCGCGGGGCTCCTGCTCGCCATCGAGCTCGAGCCCGTGGGCGCCGACTCGTCGTTCCTCCTCGCCCACGCCGACGCGACGGGCGGCTTGCCCGGCGTCTGCGCCAGCTACCTGCTCCACGGGCACGGGGTCCGCGTGATCCCGGGGCAGGGCGCGGCCCGCGTGCTCCGGCTCCTCCCGCCGCTGACGCTCCACGACGACGAGCTCGACCTGGGCCTCGCCGCGCTCGACGCGCTCGCGGCGACGCTCGCCGCCCGCGACTGGGGCGCGCTCCTGCGGCCCCTCCTGCGCGCGCGCGCCGGGCGCCTCGACACGAGGGCGAGCCCGCCCGCGTGCTTCCGGCCCCACGACCGGCCCGTGCGCGCGCCCGTGGCCGCGCCCGACCACCGGGCCGCCCCGCGGGTCGAGGTCGGCCGCCCGGCCCGCGGGCGGTTCGCGTTCCTGATCCATCCGACCTCGACCGAGGACCTGCTCCGCTCGAGCCCGGGGCTCTCGACGCTGACCCCCGACGAGCTCCGGCTCGCCCACGCGTGGTCGGCCGCCCGGCCGGACCACGCGCCGATCTGCCACCTCCCGCGCCTGCGCGGGGCGTCGGGCGCCGAGGTCGAGGGCTGGCTGCTCACGGTCGCGCTCTCGCCCGAGACGGCCCGCCGAGACCCCGAGGGCGCGGCGCGCGAGGTCGGTCGCGCGGCCGACACCGCGCGCCGGCTCGGCGCGCAGGTGCTCGGGCTGGGCGCGTTCACGTCGATCGTGACCCGCAACGGCGACGCGCTGCCGCCGCTCCCGCTCGCCGTGACGACGGGCAACGCGCTCACGGTCGCGGCCGCCGTCGACGGGCTGGCCGCCGCCTGCGCGGCCGTGGACCTCGACCTGGCCCGCGCCGAGGCCCTCGTGCTCGGCCTCGGCGCGTGCGGCTCCGCCACGGCCGAGCTCCTCGCCGAGCGGGTGGGCCGCCTCGTCCTGTGCGGGCACGCCGCCCGCGGCCCGCGCGACGCCCGGCGCGCGCGGGCGCTCCTCGA
>JANJTH010000845.1 GCA_024711205.1 Planctomycetota bacterium
GTGCTCTTCCGATCTGGCCCCGATCGCCGCGCCGCAGGCCGCCGCCCCGGCCGCCCGCTCGGTCGAGGCGCCGAAGCTCCCGCCCCCCGAGGAGCGGCCGACGGAGCGGGTCCGCAAGGCCCCGAGCGCGCCCCGCGGCCCCGAGGACGAGCGCGTCGTGGCCGCGCTGATCCCGATCGACCCGGGCGCCGAGCCGGCGCCGCTCGACGACTTCCTCGGGCGGAGCCTGCTCTACCGGGCCGCGCACGCGGCCGCGCGGGCCGGGGCGCCGCGGCTCATCATCGTCGGCCGGTTCGACGAGGCGCTCCAGCGCCGGCTCTACGAGGAGGCCTACGCCGGGTTCGGCGGGCGGACGGTCGAGGTGCGCGCGGAGGACCCCGCCGCGGCGGACTTCGGGCGCGGCCGCGTGCTGATCCTCGACGGCGCCGCGCTCCACGACCCGGCCTCGATCCGCCGCCTGGCGCAGTCCCGCGGCCCGCGCACGGTCCTGCTCCTCGGCAAGTACGGCGAGGGCCTGCGGGTCAAGAGCGACGAGGGCCGGGTCCGGGACATCGGCTTCGACGTGAGCGGGTGGGACGGGATCATGGCCGGGGCCTGCTCCGTCCCGGTCGAGCACTTCGCGCGCATGACCCAGGTGGGCGAGCGCGCCGCGCTCGAGGAGTTCATGGGGCGCGACGAGCTCGTCGCGATCGTCGCGCCGCGCACGTTCGGGCAGCAGTTCGAGGGCCGCAAGGGCTTCGAGGCGGCCAAGGACCCCTTCTTCGACGCGCTCGCGGCCGGGAGCGCGCCCTCGGGGAGCTTCGACGACCTGCTCGGGCGACCGCTCGCCCGCGTGTTCACGCAGTTCATGCTGCACCGGCCCGCGTTCACGCCCGCGGGCGTCTCGATCGCGGCCGGCGTGCTCGCGCTCGTGGGCGCGTTCCTCATCGCGACCGCGGGGGCGCTCGGCGCCGTCGTGGCGGCCCTGCTCCTCGTGCTCTCGGCCGTGCTCGACCGGAGCGACGGCGAGCTCGCGCGCCTGCGCCTGAGCGAGGACGAGGACGAGCGCTACCTCGACTTCGGGCTCGACCACGTGGCGCACGTCGTCGTGTTCCTCGCGCTCGCGTTCGCGGTCCAGCGCACGGGCGAGCTCTCGCGGGCGCTCGAGCTCCTGCCGGCCGGCGTCGCCGCGACGCTCGGGGGCTGGGACCTCTCGCCGTTCCGGCTCGGGCTCCTGGCCTCGCTCGGCGTGGTCATCCTCGTGTGCGTGCTCCTGTGGCGCGGCGCGCCCCGGGCCGACGCCGGGGGCCTGCGCGGCGTGGGCGACCTGCTCGCCTCGGCCTTCAACAGCCGCGACTACTTCTGGCTGCTCGCGGGCGCCGCGGTCGTCAACCTCGCGCTCCCGGGCGCCGGGGTCATGGGGCTGTTCCTGCTCGTGACGACGCTGCTCGTCCACCTCCTGTGGGCGGGGATCCTCCTGTGCAGCCTGGGCGGCCCGCCGCCGGGCGACGACTGAGCGCGCCGTGTCCGACGACCGCCTGGCGGCGCTCGAGGCCATGCTGGCCGAGGACCCCGACGACGCGTTCACGCGCTACGCGCTCGCGCTCGAGCTGCGCGCGCGCGGCGAGGGCGCGCGCGCCGTCGCCGCGCTCGAGGAGCTCGCCCGCCGCGCGCCCGACTACGTGCCGACCTACTTCCAGTGGGCGCGCGCGCTCGACGAGGCGGGGCGCGGCGACGAGGCCGAGCGCGTCGCGCGGCGCGGGGTCGAGGTCGCGACGGCGGCCGGCGACGACCACACGCGCCGCGAGCTCGAGGACCTGCTCGAGGGGCTGTGACGGCCGGCGCGGCCCGCGCGCCGGGAGGTCGAACGTGATCGAGACGCGCTACCTCACGAAGCAGTACGGCGAGCTCGTCGCGCTCGACAAGCTCAACCTCACGATCGACAAGGGCGACATCTTCGGGTTCATCGGCCCGAACGGCGCCGGCAAGACGACGACGATCCGGATCCTCGCGACGCTGCTCCGCCCGACGAGCGGGCAGGCGTTCGTGTGCGGGTTCTCGATCAACGGCCAGGCGCGCGAGATCCGGCGCAAGATCGGCTACGTCCCCGACGAGTTCGGGATCTACGAGGACATGACCGTCGTCGAGTACCTCGAGTTCTTCGCGGCGCTCTACGACATCGCGGGCGCGCAGCGCCGGCAGGTGATCGGCGACGTGCTCGAGCTGACCGACCTGGCCTACAAGGCGCAGGCGCAGGTCGACAGCCTCTCGCGCGGCATGCGGCAGCGGCTCGCGCTCGCGCGCGTGCTCCTCCACGATCCGGAGGTCCTGCTGCTCGACGAGCCGGCCTCGGGCCTCGACCCGCGGGCGCGGGTCGAGATCCGCGAGCTCCTCAAGGAGCTGCGGCGCATGGGCAAGACGATCCTCATCTCGAGCCACATCCTGAGCGAGCTGGCCGAGCTGTGCACGAAGGTCGGCGTGATCGAGCGCGGGCAGCTCCTGTTCTCCGGCTCGATCGGGGAGCTCGTCGCGCAGGTCCGCTCGCGCGGGGTCGTGCAGGTCCGCGTGCGCGAGGGCGGCGACCGGGCGCTCGAGCTGCTCACCGGGCACGACCTGGTCGAGAAGGCCGAGCTCGACGCCGAGGGGACGATCGCGGTGACCCTGCGCCCGGCCGCCGAGGACGCGACCTTCGTCCCGCACCTGCTCGTCGAGCGCGGGTTCCGCGTCGTGTCGGTGAGCGAGGAGGACCTCGACCTCGAGGCCGCGTTCATGAAGCTCACGAAGGGCCACGTGGCGTGAGGGGCGGCCCGATCGTCCTGCGCGAGCTCCTGGCGCAGGCGCGCCGCCCGCGGACCTACGTGTTCCAGACCGTGTTCCTCGCGGCGCTCGTCGTCGCGCTCCTCCCCGCCTGGCCCGCGCTCGGGGCCGCGGGGAGCGGCGCGCGGGCGGCCGACCGCGGGCGCATGATCTTCGAGTGGGGCGCCTACATGCAGGTGATCCTGCTCGCGCTCCTCGCGCCCGCGCTGACCGCGAACGCCGTGACCGACGAGAAGCGCACGAACACGCTCGACCTGCTCCTCCTGACCGGGACGGGCGCCTTCGCGATCGCGTGGGGCAAGTTCCTCTCGCGCCTGTTCAACCTCTGCTACCTCCTGTTCCTGACCACGCCGCTCCTGTTCGCGCTGCTCACGCTGGGCGGCGTCGACCCGACCTGGATCCTGGCCGTGCTCGTGGTGCTCGTCGCGTTCGCGACCTTCGCGACGGGGCTGGGCGTGCTGCTCTCGACCGTCCTGCCGCGGGCGACGGGCGTGCTGCTGCTCGGCTACACGCTCCTCGCGGGCCTGCTCGCGGCGCCGGCGATCGCGCAGGCGCTCCACGGGGGCGGGCTCGACCCGCGCGGGCCGCTCGTGAGCCCGCTCCACGACCTGATCTACCTGTTCCACCCGACCTGGTTCGTCGCGGCCGAGCCGCGCCCGACCCGCTGGTGGATCGCCCCGCTCTGGCTGTCGGCGGCCGGGGTCGCCATGGCGGCCGTGGCCGGGCTCGTGCTCCCCGTCGCGCTCGAGGTCGAGCGCCTGGCCGGGCGCGCGATCGACGCGTTCGACCGCGCCACCTACCTGGCGCTCGCCCCGCGCGTGCTCCTGCGCAAGCTCACGGGCCAGGCGAAGGCCGAGGACGCGCCCGCGCAGCACCGGCCGATCGGGGCCCTGAACCCGATCTACTGGAAGGAGACGAACGTCGACACGATCGGGCGCTTCCGCACCTGGTGGCGCGTGAACCTGATCACGCTGCTCGTGCTCACCGGGTCGTGGGCCGTGTTCTCGGCGCGCCTGGGCGAGATCCGCTTCCACCAGGTCTCGATCTCGGTGATCACGGCGCTGCTCGTGCTGCTCTCGACCGTGATCGCGGCCACGACGGTCTCGCGCGAGCGCGAGGACGGGACGCTCGACCTGCTCGCGACGACGCCGCTCGAGTGCTCGACCTACGTGCCGGGCAAGGTGCGCGGGATCGCCCGGAACATGGGCTTCTTCCTCGCGCTCCCGTTCCTGCACGTGGCCGTGTGGGCCGGCGCGGGCGTGGTCCACCCGGCGACGCTCGTCTACCTGGCGCTCGGGATCCCGGTCGCGGTCGCTGCCTCGATCGTGCAGGGGATCCTCGTCTCGCTCCTGTTCCCGACCACGCTCCGGGCGATCGTGGCGGCGATCGTCGTCGTGGCGCTCGAGGCGGCGCTCCCGAGCGTGTGCTGCGTGCCCACGTTCAACCTCCCGCTCCTCGGCTTCTACATGGTCGAGTCGGCCGTGCCCGACCCCAACGCCGCCACGGGCGCGCTCGCGGGCTGGGCCAAGGGCGGCGTCGTGCTCTTCTCGGCCCTCACGCACCTGGGCTTCCTGTTCGTCCTCTACTCGCTCATCCGCTCCGACTTCGACCGCTACGTCGGGCGGGGGGCCTGACCCGGAGATCGCTTGCTGTGGCCAACCCCGCGACCGAGCCGACCGACGTCGAGCTGAGCGACTCGACCCGGACCTTCGTGGTCCGCTGGGCCGACGGCGCCGCGACGCGTCTGCCCTACCGCCTGCTCCGCCAGGCCTGCTCGTGCGCCGTGTGCGTCGACGAGCACACGGGGGAGCCGCTCCTCGACCCCGCGAGCGTGCCCGCGGACCTGGGCGTGACCGAGTGCACCGAGATGGGCCTGTACGGCCTGCGGATCCACTTCAGCGACGGTCACGGCACCGGGATCTACACCTTCGAGCGCCTCCGGGCGCTCGGCGCGGGCGCGTAGGCCGCCCCGGACGGGCCCGCGCGGGGGATCGGCCGAACGGCCGACCCCGGCCGGGCGCTGGTTGCAGCCCCACCCCCGGCTGGTCTAGGTTGGCCCCGGAGGCGGGGACGATGCTCGGGAGGAACGCTCGCAGGCCCTTCGCGGGCCTGGCCGCCCTGCTCCCGCTCGGCTGCGCGCCGGCGGCCGTCGGGGTCGTGCTCGCGACGTCGGACGGGGGCTCGTCGAGCCGGGGCGGGGCGGGTGGGTCCGCGGTGACCGCGCCGGTCGTGAGCTACTCGTTCCGCGGCGGCTGGCTCGAGGGGCCAGGGCCGCGCGTCGGCGGGCAAGAGATCGTGGGGTACATCTACCCGGGGATCCAGGACGGACATGACATCCGGATCGGCGGACAACCCGTCGAGTGGATCACCAGGCAGGACCCGAACACGGCCAACGCATGGTTCCGCGTGCGGGGGCCGCTCCCCTACGGCGAGGCCCCCGTGTCCGTGGGCCCGCCGGGTTCCATGACGACCCTCGATCGGCCCTACCAGACGCAGTTGTTCCGGCGCGGGCTGAAGACCCCTGCCGTCGTGTCCGCGGTCAGGCTCGCGGCCCTCGACTTCGACGGGGACGGGGACGAGGACCTCGTCTTGCTCAAGAGCGACGACGCCCCCCCCGTCCTCCTTCGCAACGATCGGCAGAGCTGGACCGTGTCCGGCGAGGTGCAGCATGGGCCCAGGTACCACCTCCCATACGTCACGGCGGACATGGACGGGGACGGTCGCAAGGACCTCGTGGGGGCTCGCGACGCCGACGTGCTCGTCCACCGGAACCGGGGCGACGGCACGATCGCCTTCGTCTCGTCCTGTTCGTTGGTGGTCCGTGGGGCCTGGGGCGGCAACTTCAGCCCGTACGTCTCGGGGCTCGCCAACATGGACGTCGACGGCGATGGCGACCTGGACGTCGTTGCCACGTCATCCGAGGGGCTGCACGTCCTCTCGAACGCGGCCGGCGTCCTCCAGCAGACCGGGTTCATCGCGCGCACGCAGCTCGGGGGCCTGCGCTTCGTCGGCGACCTCGACGGGGACGGGGACCTCGACCTCTTGACGACATCGTTCGACCGCCCGGGCGTCGTGATCCGCAACGACGGGCATGGGGCCTTCAACCCGCTCCCGACGCTCCCCTCCGGCGAGATCCTCGCGCTGATCGACCTGGACGGAGACGGGGACCTCGACATGCTCTGCGTCCGCGGGCAGGTGTTCGAGAACCTCGGAGGGCTCCAGTTCGTGGACCGTGGCGTCGAGCACGCCCGGCTCCGCGTCAACTACGGCCCGGTCCTGCTCGGCGACCTGACGCGCGACGGTCGGCCCGACGCGGTGACGCTTCAGGACCTCCAGGCCTGGATCTTTCCGGGCCCGGGCCAGCCGCTGACGTTCGCGGGGGCGCACACGACGATCCGGGCCTTCACGGATCCTCCGCGCAGCCAGTCGACCTATTCCCAGATCTCGCCCCAGCACATCGCCTTGCTCGACGTCGACGCCGACGGAGACCTCGACCTGGCGGTCCTCACCTTGGACGGGGTCTGGATCCTGGTGAACGATTGACCGCCGCGGTCCCGCCCGCTCCGCGCCGACCTGGGGTCGCCCTGGCGGCGCTCGCGACGCTCCTGGCCGGCTGCTCGGTCGCCCCGCCCGCGGAGCTCGCCCAGGATCCGGAGCTCGCGCCGCTGGCCGGGGCGGCCGACCTGCGCGGGGCCCGGCTCGCCGTCGCGCTGCCGACGCTGGGCCGCGACCTGGGGGGCTCCAGGCCGGGTGAGCCCCTCCCGGCCGACGGCCTGGGGACGGTCGCGCCCGTGACGACCGCGCGCGGCGCGGCGAGCGGCCTGGAGCCGCGGTACGGCTGGCGGGCGCCCCGGCCGCCCGAGGGCTGGGTCCCTGCGGCCGCCCGCGAGGTGGCGTGGTCGCCCGACGCGGCGGGGCTCGAGGGCGTGCGGCGCGCGCTTCACGACGGGCTCGTGGCGGCGGCAGGGCACGCGCTCGCGGGCGGCGGGTCCCCCGCGCGCGTGGGCCCGGTGGGACCGCTCGAACTCGCTGCCGTCCAGGACCGCGAGGGCGAGGCCGCGCCCGACCTCGTGCTCGCGCTCGACGTGCGGGCGGTCCACGCGGCGTGGGTCGACCGCGGCGCCCTGTGGTGGCTCGACGCCGGGCTGTTCTGGATCGGCGGCGTGCTCCCGATCGTGTTCGTACCCGACGAGACGTTCGAGGTCGCGCTCCTGGGCCAGCTCGAGCTCGTCGATGCGCGGTCGGGGCGGGTGCTCCGGTCGGCGCCGATCGTCGCCCGGGCCGAGGACACCCTGAACGACCCGCAGCGCGGCTGGTCGCTCTCCGGGCTCCTGTTCCTCTACCCGTGGACGCTCGAGCCCGAGGACCTCGAGCCCGTGTGGGAGGCCCTCTGGCCGCACGCCCGGCGCGAGGTCGAGCGCGCCGCGGCGCGCTTCCTCGTCGAGGCGAGCCGGGGCGACCTGACCGCGCCGGCGCCGGCCGAGGCGCCGGCTGGCCCCGCCGGCGCTGACCCGGCGGCCGCCAAGCCGACGCTCCGCGGCCGGACGTTCGCGCTCGTGATCGGGCACGACGGGCCGCCGCCGCTCGAGGGCGGGCCGGCGCCGCTCCAGGGCGCGGTCGTCGACGCGCGCGCGCTCGCGCGGCACCTCGACCGGAGCGACGTGAACGACCCCGCCCGGCTCACGCTGCTCACCGGGGCCGCGGCGACCCCCGAGGCCGTGCTCGACGCCGTCGCCGCGCTCGGCCGGGCAGTGGGGCCCGAGGATCGGCTCGTCGTGGCCTACGCGGGCTACGGCGCGACGGACCTGGGCGGCGCGCCTGCGCTCGTGCTCGGTGAGCGCCCGCTCCCGCTGCGCGCGCTGGCCGACGCCGCGGCGAAGCACGTGCGCGGCGCGGTGGTCTGGGTCCTCGACACGTCGTTCCAGGGGGCCGGCGGCCGGACCTACCCGGGCGCGCCGGGCCGCGGCGACCCGCTCGCGGCGCTCGCCCGTCCGCGCTGGGGCGCGCTCGCGGCGTGCGGACCCGGCGAGGTCGCGACGGAGCTCGGCGATCGCCCCGGCGGCGCCTTCACGACGCGCCTCCTCGCGGGCCTGGCCGGGGCGGCCGACGCCGACGGCGACGGGGCCGTCGACCTGCGCGAGGCCGAGACCTACCTCCGCACCTGGCTCCCCGCGGAGGTCCGTGAACGGGTCGGGGCCGCGCAGACCCCCCGGGCGCACGTGGCCGGGGTAGACGCGGGCGCGCCGGCCCCCCACCTCGCCCGCGTCCCGCGCCCCGACCCGCTCGACTGAGCCGACCCCCGCAGACGGGATGCCGCGCCGCGTCAGGCCGCGTGGGGGCTGTCGGGGCAAGTGCTACGATCTGCCCGAGGAGGACTCCCCATGTCCAACTTCCTCCGGGATCCGAACCTGCCGCCGGTCGAGACGGAGCCGGCGCCGACCGCGGACGGCGACGGGCGCCTGCCCTGGGAGCAGGCCCCCGAAGAGGGTTACGACGCCGCGACGAGCGGCGGCGAGGGACCGCCCGAGCCCGAGTCGGCCGAGGGCGAAGGCACGGGGGAGGAGGCGGAGGAGGAGCCGGCCGGTGAGGCCGCGGCGGAGGAGGAGCCCGCGGCGGCCCCCGCCGAGGAGCCGGCCCCGACGGTCTCGGGGACGGCGGACACGGGCGACGACGGTCCGGCCTACTTCCTGCCCCCCGATGACCAGATCCAGATCGGCTACGAGGTGACGGTCCAGCCGCCGCCGGCCACGCGCTCCGAGGCGACCGAGCGCAGGCAGGCCGAGGACGGCGAGGTCCTCGCGACCCACACGCTCGTCGACAGCGGGTCCTCGCAGCTCACGCTGTCGCTCACGGACCGCACGATCGCCGACTCGCCGCTCTTCCTCTGCTTCGAGTTCGAGAAGGAGGGGGCCACGCCGCGGGTCGTGAAGGCCGTGCGCGTGTTCTCGCTCGCCGAGCCCGAGGCGAAGACGATCGAGGCCCGCCGCGAGGTCGTGCCGGGCGAGGCCCACTCGCTCAAGGTCGGGACGTGGGGGGCGCTCGCCTACGACCGACCCGACAACCCGACGTGGTTCGAGGCGCCCGAGGTCGACCCGGGCCGCGTCTCGGCCGAGCAGAAGGGCGACGTCACCTGGCAGCTCGACGGCGAGGCGCTCGAGGGGCTCGAGGGCGACGAGGTCGAGCACACGTTCCCGGAGGACCTCGCGGGCAAGAAGGTCGTCCTCACGGCGAAGCGCCGGGACACGCCGCACGCGACGCTCGAGCTCCTCGTGGGCAAGGTCTCCGTCCACGGGCCGGGGCGGCCCTCGGGGACGACGCGCCCGGCGCCCTCGGCGATCGTCCCGCTCGAGGGCGACATCCAGTTCAAGGCCTACCTCGACCCGGCCGAGCTGACCGGCGCCGAGTTCACGTGGGAGTCGTCGAGCGACAAGGTCACGCTCACGCCCGGCGCGAACGGGCTCGTGACGGCGCGCGGGGCGACCGAGAGCGAGGCCGACGAGGACGTCACGCTGACGGTCAAGGCCAGCCTGAACGGCGCGGAGTGGTCGGCGACCCACAAGGTCACGGTGAAGAAGCTCCCCGTGGTCAAGGCCAGGAACGGCACCGACGACCCGACCGGGTTCGCGCCCCAGTGGCACTACGTCTACTTCAAGGCCGTCGTGCCCGAGGGCATGCGCGGCCGCTTCCGGTGGACCTGCTCGGACAAGCTGCGGCTCATGGCCGGGAGCCGCACCGACACGGTCACGGTCATGGCCCGGCGGATCAGCGACGCCGAGGAGGACCAGTGGGTCAAGGTGACGTTCACGCCGAACGGCGGGACGGCCTTCGCCCCGGTCGAGCACAAGCTCACGGCGGTCTCGGTCGTGTTCGCGAAGGACCCCGACCAGCGCTACGGCTTCGACAACATGGACAACGAGTCGGGCAAGGCCCCGCGGCTCTCGGTCAAGAAGAACGACTACACGACCGTGAAGGTCACGCTGCGCGGCCCCGGCTTCGACAGCGACGACGTCACGTTCACGAGCGACAACGCGGGCGTCGCGGAGCCCGTCGCGCCCGCGGCCGGCCAGACCGAGTTCATGCTGCGCGTGAACGGGAAGGCCCACAACAAGCGCGAGGTGTCCCTCCGCGCGCGCGTCGACGGCGAGACCGGGCCGGTCTGCGCGACCCTGAGCGTGTGCGTCTACAAGCAGTTCGAGCTGCGGGCGACCGTCTACCGGGTCCACGACGGAGCGAGCGCGAGCACGGCCGTGGCCGCGTTCGACCTGCCCGCCGCGCAGACGCTCATGAACAAGTGGTACCAGGCCTGCGTGGTCCGCTGCACCCTGACCGACGGCGGCCTGATCAACTGCGCCTACGACGCGAACACGAACGGGAAGTGCGAGCTGGGCTGCAGCGGCGGGGTCTCGGCCGAGGAGACGACGGTCACGACGGCGATCGGGGCCGCGGCCGGGGCGCGGGCCGTGATCGTCAAGGACGTGAACTGGCGCTTCTCGCTCAACGCGGCGGTGGCCGTCGGGGCCACGTCGCTGACCCTCGACCAGGCCGGGTTCATGAACAGCGGGAACACCTACACGCTCACGGGCACGAACGCGGCCGGCAACGCCGTGTCCGAGCAGGTGACGGTGCAGTCGCTCACGTCGGGCGCCCCGGCCACGCTCACGATCCAGACCGGGCTCACGAACGACTTCGCGTCCGGGTACATCGACTGGCCGCTCGCCGGTCGGAGCGGGAACCCGGCCTGGGTCGAGGAGTCCAACTTCGTGCTCACGACCTGCACGATCGCCCACGAGCTCGGGCACGCCGTGCTCAACTTCAAGGACCTGCACCAGACCGGGCTCGTCATGAACTACTACATCCAGGACGACCGGAACCTGACGTTCCGCTACAAGTCGCTCGAGCGGCACTACAACGCCGGCCAGTTCGAGAATCAGTGGGACCTGGTCGACCGCTCGTGACGCTCGAGGAGCGGGTCTCCGCGCTCGCGCGGGGGGAGCCCTACGACGGCGACTTCCGGGCATACCTGGGGCCCGACGGCCGGCCGGCGCCGGCCGCGCTCGACCTGCTCGAGCGCGGGCTGCGGGAGGCCGAGGGCGAGGGGCGCGAGGAGGGGGCCCGGGCGCTCCTCGCGGCGGTCGAGCAGAGCGACCCCATGTGGCGGGAGGGCGGGGTCCTCGTGCGGGACCCCCGGGTCGTGCGGGCGCTCGTCGAGCTCGGGCCGCTGCGGCTCGACGGGGCGAAGGAGCTGTGCCTCGACGCGCTCCTCTACGCCGTGCCGCTCGAGCTCCTGCGCCCGCACGCGGGGGCGCTCCTCGACGACCTGCGGGCGCACCCCGACGCGACGGCGTTCCTGCTCGCGGCGCGCCTCCACGACGAGCGGGCCGGCCCCGTGCTCGACGAGGCGTTCGCGCTCGACCCGACCTGGGCCGACACCCGCGAGTCGCTGTGCGCGGCGGCGGCCTACGGCGACCGGCTGACCGAGGTCGCGACGGTCGAGCGGTTCGTGCAGACCGGCGACCCGGTCGAGAAGTCCGAGCTCGCGCTCGAGCTGGGCTGGATCGGGACGCCGCTCGCGCTCCGGACGCTCGGCGAGGCGCTCCGCACGCCGCTCGTGCAGGAGGACTTCCCGCTCCGCCGCTCGTGCCGGGTCGAGGTCGTGGCGGGCCTGCGCACGACCTTCACGGACGCCGTGCCCCTGTTCGAGAACCGCTTCACGAGCGACGCCGCCTACGACGAGGCCGAGCGGCTCGTGGCCGATCGCCTGGGCGTGACGTGGACGACGCCGCGCCCGCCCTTCCTCTGGAAGGAGATCCAGCCCCACTGATGAGCGCGCACGGGACTGCACGGACGAGGGGGCCGCAGGCCGCTGCCCGGGGGGCGCCGCGCCGCGGGCGCCGGACTTCGAGCGCGTTCCCCGCGGCCGGCGCCGCGCTCTGGCTGGCGCTGGCGCTCGCGGC
>JANJTH010000868.1 GCA_024711205.1 Planctomycetota bacterium
GCTCGACGCGGCGCTCGCGCGGCCGGAGGCGTCGCGGGCGCTGCGGGGCTGACGGGCACCCGCCGGCGCCCGACCGCCCGGCGCGCTACCGGGCGGCCAGGAGCGCGTCGCGCAGGCGCCGCGTGACCGGGCCGGGGCCCGGGAGCTCGCGGTCGTCGAGCGCCGCCACCGGCATGACGCCCCGGGTCGTGCTCGTGATGAACGCCTCGTCGGCCGCGCGCGCCTCGTCGAGCCGGACCGGGCGCTCCTCGGCCGCGAGCCCGAGCCCGGGGCACAGCCCGAGCACGAGCCCGCGCGTGATCCCCTCGAGGATCCCCCGCTCGAGCGGCGGCGTGACGACGCGGCCGTCGCGCACGAGGAACAGGTTCCAGGTCGGCCCCTCGGTCACGAAGCCCGACGGGTCGACGAACAGCCCGTCGTCGAACCCGCGCGCGCGGGCGAGCCGGTGGACGGTCACGTTCGCCGCGCGGTTGTTCGACTTCACGCCGGGCGACACGCGGCCCACGATCGCGTCGGGCTCGATGCTCGTGAGGCGCAGCCCGCGCTCGACGAGCCGGGCCGGGAAGGGGGGGAGCGGCTTGACCCACACGACCCGCACGGGCGGGCCCTCGCTCGCGAGCAGGTCGAGGTCGGGGCTCGCGCCCCGCGTCACCATGAGCCGCACGAGCAGCTCGCCCTCGCCCGGGTGCGCAGCGACGAGCCGGCCGACCTCCGCCTCGAGCTCGCCGCGGAGCGGGCGGACGTCGAGGTCGATCCCGTCGCCCGACCGCTCGAGCCGGTCGAGGTGGGCGTCGAGGTGGAACGGGCGGCGGTCCCAGGTGCGCACCGCCTCGAACACGGCGTCGCCGAACAGGAACCCGCGGTCGAACACGCTCACGGTGGCCTGCTCGGCCGGGACCGTCGCGCCGTTGATCGAGACGAGCATGGCGCGAACATGCCACGCCCGGTCGACCCCGCCAAGCCCGCGCGGCCCGGCCGGAGTCGCCGCCTCGCCTCCGCTCGCCCCCGTCGCCGCTCGCGTCGTCGGTCGCAACCCGCAGGCCCTCCAGGAGCGCTCGAGTCGCTCCCGCCTCGCGCGCGACGACGCGCGCTCCGCGGAGGGCCTCGGCGGGCCTTCCGGCCGGGCCCCGCGTCCGTCCGGATCCGCACGGCTCGCGCGCCGGCGGCGCCGTGCGTCCACCCCGGCCAGCCTGCTAGATTGCGCGCATGAGCGAGGAGGCGCTGCTCTTCGGCGAGGCCGCGGTCCGGCACGGGCTCCTCACCCCCGAGGGCCTCGCGCAGGGGCTCGAGCGCGTCCGCGGCCAGGCCGACCCGCGCCCGCTCGGCGCGACGCTGGTCGAGCTCGGGCTCATGAGCGGCCCCCAGGCCAACGCCGTGGGCAAGCTCGTCGACGTGCTCCGGCGCGGCAAGCGCGCCGCGACCGAGGACGGCGAGCTCGACCTGACCGGGCGCACGCTCGGGGGCTGCCTCGTGCTCGACCGGATCGGGACCGGGGCCATGGGCACGACCTTCCGCGCCCACCACCTGCGCCTCGACCGCGACGTCGTGCTCAAGGTGCTGCACCCGCGCCTCGTCCTGATCCCGGGGAACCTCGAGCGGTTCGCGCGCGAGGCCCGCACGGCGGCCAACCTGGAGCACCCGGCGATCGTCTCGGTCTACGACTTCGACTCGAGCGACGGGATCCACTTCATCGTCATGCAGCACGTCGACGGGCAGAACCTGCGCGACGTCGTGTCGACGCGCGGCCCCCTCGGCGCGCGGCGCGCGCTGTGGGTCGCCGCCCGCGTGCTCGAGGGGCTCGCCCACGCGCACGCGCGCGGGATCGTGCACCGCGACATCAAGCCCGCCAACCTGCTGATCACGCGCGAGCCGCGGATCAAGATCGCCGACTTCGGGCTCGTGCGGATCCTCTCGCTCTCCACGAACGAGAAGATCTCGGTGTTCGGGGAGATCATCGGGACCCCGCAGTACATGGCCCCCGAGCAGGCCACGTGCGACGACATCGACGGGCGGACCGACCTCTACTCGCTCGGGATCTCGCTGTTCGAGCTGATCGCGGGCCGGCCGCCGTTCAGCGGGGCCTCCACCATGGAGGTGCTCGAGAAGCAGATCATGGAGCCGCTCCCCGACGTGACCGCGCTCGCGCGCGACGCCGGGCCCGAGGTCCAGGCGTTCCTCGAGCGGATCTCGGCCAAGGACATGGACGCGCGCTTCGCGACGGCCGAGGAGGCGCTCGCGGCGCTGCACGGGCTGCGGGCGGCGGACCGCACGACGCGGTCGTTCCAGAAGGTGAGCGAGGGCGGCGACCCGTCGCGCAACGTCGAGGCCCCGCCGATCGTCAGCGAGCAGGACATCGAGGAGCTCCAGGCGCGCCTGCGCGCGAGCCGGCAGTTCGTCGCGTTCGAGCTCGAGGACGAGGGGGGGGCCGCGGCGCCGCCTCCCCCGACGGCGCCCGCGCCGCCGCCGGCCGAGGCCGCGTTCGCGGACTCGCAGGTCGCCTCGACCGTGCTGCGCCGCGCGCGGCGCGCGCTCGAGCGGGCCGCCAAGGACGGCGAGACCGAGAAGGTCGTCCCGGAGCTCCTGCTCGAGCTGCTCGAGGGCGGGCACACCGACGAGGTGCTCGCCCTCGCGCGCGAGCTCGAGCAGTCGCTCCCCACGTCGGCCGCGGTCCCCTTCTTCACGGCGCTCGCGCTCGAGCGCAAGGAGCGGCTCGAGGACGCGCGGGCCAAGCTCCAGCTCGCGTGCGTGCTCGCGCCCGACCACCTCCCGGCGCGGCTGCACCTCGCGCGGGTGCAGGTCGCGCTCGGGCTCAAGGACGAGGCCGTCGCGACGCTCGAGGAGGCGAACCGCTGGCACCCGACGTCGGTGCAGGCCGCGACGCGCCTGGCCGAGGTGCTCTACGTCGTGCGCGGCGACCCGGCCGCGGCCGTGGCCGCCTACGAGCGGGCGATCGAGCTCGCGCCCGCGCGCTGGCAGCTCCGGCAGCAGCTCGCCATGGTCCTCGAGGAGCTCGGGCGCTACGCCGAGGCCGAGGCCGTGCTCAAGGAGGTCGTGGCGTGGCGCCCCGACGCGGCCCCGGCCCGCGCCCTGCTCGAGCAGGTGCAGCGGCGCAAGCAGAAGCGGCAGGCGCTCGCGGCGACCGAGACCCACGAGGACACGGACCTCGGCCCCGAGGGCCCGGGGCCGGGGACGAGCGCGCGGCTCACGGCGATCAAGCTCGCGGGCACCGGGAACAAGTGGGAGCGGGCGCTCAAGATCGCGCGCGAGGGGCTCGAGGAGCGCCCGAGCTCGGTCCCGCTCCTGCTCGCGGCGGCCGAGGCGCAGGCCCGGCTGGGCCGGCTGTCCGACGCCGTCCACAGCTACGGGCTGGCGCTCGCCGTGGACCCGCAGAACGAGGAGGCCCACGCCGGGCTCGTGCGGACGCAGGAGGCGCGCAAGCAGCTCCGCGGAGGGCGGACTTGAGCCGAGCGCTCGGCCGGCGCGAGTCCGCGGCGCAGCCGTCCAGGGGTTCAGGGGACCCGAGACGCGCGGTCCTTCCCGTCCCCGCGGTCGGGCAGGGGCTTCGCCCTCCTCCCGCGGCCAGGAAGCCTGCCCGGGTCGGCGCCCGCTCCTCGAGCGCCTCCAGGGCGGCGAGCGCCCCGCTCGCGCCGGAGCGGGCCGCTCGCGTCGCGGGCGCGCCCTGACCGACCTCGGCGCCCTCGCGCCGCACCCGGCGGCGCTCGCGCCGCTCGCGGGCGCCGTGGCCGCCCTGGCCTGG
>JANJTH010000878.1 GCA_024711205.1 Planctomycetota bacterium
GTGCTCTTCCGATCTCCCGAGCCGCCGCCCGAGCCGCCGCGGGCGACCGGCTCCGCGGCCCCGCCGGTGGCCGGGCCGTCCGTCGTGTCCCCGGCGGCCTCGCCGCCGAGGGCCTCGCCCAGCGCGCCGACGACGCCCGCGCTCACGGCGCCCGGGCGACCGAAGCGCTCCTCGAACGCGCCCGTCACGTCGACCCGCCGGCTGAACCGGTCGGCGTTGAACACGTGGTTGCCGAAGTTCTGCCGGTCGTAGGCCTGGCTCGGGTCGTGGTAGGCGCCGCGCGTGCGGAACCCCGTCGCGCGGAGCAGGCGGTCGACCTCGGCCGTCGAGAGGCCCTGCGCGCGGAGGGCGGCGCGCAGCCGCGCCGTGTCCTGCGCGAGCGCGATCGCGCGCGCCGCGCGCGCCAGGTCGGCGGCCGAGCGGGGCCGGTCGAGCGAGCCGTCGCTCACGGGCTGGTACTGGTTGCGCGCGTAGACCATGCCCGAGAGGGTCGCGTTCCGGGCCAGGTAGGTCCCGGGCGCGACGTCGCCCTCCTGGGCGATCGCGACGCGGTTGAGCACGCTCCGGGCCACGAGCGCCATGCCGAGCTCGCCCTCGCCGCCCGCCTCGGCGAGGACGAGGCGCTGGAGCAGGCGCTGATCCGCCGCCGAGAGCGGGGCCTGCGCGACGGCCCGGTCGGCGACGAGGAGGGGTGCAACGAGGACGGCGCAGGCGGCGAGTTGGCGGTTCATGCAGGATTCGGGAACACATGGCGTTCCACCCTGGACAGCGCTGCCAACAAAAGGGTTATGCGTGCCGGGCCGGGACCTGACGCGGGCCTGGGCGTCCCCCTGTCCAGGGTCGAGACAGCCGGCAGGTCGGGCGCTACCGGTCGGGCTTGCGGACGACTACCCTTCGAGCCGGGGCAGGTGGTCCTGTGCAGGGGCTCCCTCGGGGACAGCAGGTCGGGCCGTACCGCCTCGTCGAGGAGGCGGGGCGCGGCGCCGCGGGGGTCGTCTACCGCGCGGTCGACGAGCGGACCGGGCTCGAGGTCGCGCTCAAGGTCCTCCCGCGGGCCTCCGACCCCGAGGCGCACCAGCGCTTCGTGCGCGAGGCACGCCGGGCCGCGGAGGTCGGCACGCACCCGCACCTCGTCGGCGTGCGCGACCTGGGCGAGCTCCACGGCACGCTGTTCGTCGTGCAGGACTACGCGCCGGGCGGGAGCCTGGCCGGGCTGCTCGGGCGCGGGCCGCTGCCGTGGCGCGAGGCCGCGCGGCTCGCGGCCGAGGTGGCCCGCGGGCTCGCGGCGATCCACGCGGCGGGGATCGTGCACCGCGACCTGAAGCCCGACAACGTGCTGCTCGACGAGGGCGGCCGCGCGCGCGTGGCCGACTTCGGGCTCGCGCGGCGCGTCGCGGGCGAGTCGATCGCCCTCACGCAGGCCGGCGACGTCGTGGGGACCCCCGCCTACATGGCGCCCGAGCAGGCCGACGGCCGCCCCGCCGACGCGCGGAGCGACCTCTACGCGCTCGGCGCGCTCCTGTTCGCGCTCCTGACCGGCCACCCGCCGTTCTCGGGCGAGGGCGTCGCGCTCCTCCGCCAGATCCTCGAGCAGCCGCCGCCCTCGCCGCGCGCGCTCGTCCCGGCGCTCCCGCGCGAGCTCGACGCGCTCGCGCTCGCGCTCCTCGCCAAGGACCCCGCCCGGCGCCCGGCCAGCGCCGTCGAGGTCGCGCGGCGCCTCGAGGCCGCGCTCGTCGACGACACGACCGGCAGCGGGGCCGCGCCGCCCGCCCCGCGGCCCGGCGCCGCCCGCGCGCCGCACGCGGCGGCGATCGTCGTCGCGGCCGTCACGGCGGCCGCGCTCGCGCTCGGGGGCGCCGCGCTCGTGTTCGTCGCCGCGCGCGCGGGGCCCTCGCCGCCGCTGGACCGCCCGCCGCCGCAGCGGCCGGACCCGGCGCCCGACCCGGCGCCCGACCCGGCGCCCGGCGACGACCCGACGCGGTCGCCCGCACCGGCGCCCGACGCCCCGCCGCCGCGGGCCTTGCTCGTCGAGGCCGCCGCGCCGCTCGGCCGGCCCGCCTGGCGCTGCGGCCCCGCGACGGAGGCGACCTTCCTGGGCGCCGACCGGCTCGCGGTCGTCGACGCCTGGGGCGTCGCCCGCGTGTTCGCGCTCCCCGGCGGCGAGCCCTTGGCCTCGCTCGACCTGGGGCGGGGTGAGGCCTGGCCGCGCGTCGCCGACCTGGGCGACGGCCGCCTGCTGCTCGCACGCGGCGAGCACCTCGTCGTGTGGCGGCCCGGGACGCCGCCGGTCGAGGTCGCGGCGCCGGGCGTCGTCGACGACCTCGCGGTCGCAGCCGAGGGCCAGGTCGTGGTCGTCGTGTGCGTCGAGGGCCGGGGCAAGGACCGGACCTGGTCGATCCACCGGGTCGAGCTCCCGACCGGGCGCGCGGCGAGGTTGCCGACGGGCCCCGACGAGCACCGGGTCGCGCTCGACGCGCGCGGGACGACCCTCGTCACCGGTTCCCTCGCCGACGGGGCCCTGCGGACGCGCGCACTGCCGGGCGGCGAGGTGACGGCGTCGCTCGAGCCGGGGGAGGCCGCCGCCGTCACGGACCTCGCCGCCACGCCGGACGGGCGGGTCGTCGTGGCCGGCCTCGGGGACGGCGCCCTGCGCGTGTGGGAGCCGGCGTCCGGGCGGAGCGCGACCGGCCCGGGCGGCGGGGCGCCCGTCGCGGGCCTCGCCGTGGGGCCGGACGGTCGCCACGCCGTCGCCGGCGTCGCCGCGGACGTCCCGGCGCGGGGCGGACGGGCGGCGAGCGCGGCGGCGACCCTCTGGGAGCTCGAGGTCGCGCGGCCCAAGCAAGCGGCCGCCCTGCCGCACGCGTGGGACGTGCGGGCCGCGGCGTTCGCGCCCCGGGGCGGCCTCGTCGCGACCGCCGGACTCGACGGCGCCGTGCGCCTGTGGGACGCGCACGGCGCGGCGGTCGCTGCCGGCCCCGACGGCCACGTCGGGCCGATCTCCGCGCTGGACGCCGACGGGACGGCGCTCGTGTCGGGGGGCTGGGACGGCTGGGTCCGGTTGTGGGACCTCGAGTCCGGCGCCGAGCGCTGGGCGCGCCAGCACGTCGCCAGCACGGGCGAAGGCACGTACCGTCCACGCGTCGTCTCGGCCGACCTGGGGACGGACCACGTCGTCTCGGGCGGCACGGACACCTACTTCGCGCTGTTCGCCCGCGAGGGCGGGGAGCCTGGCCCGCGAGGCGGGGTCGCCCTCGGCGCGCAACCGATCGTCGCGGGCCTCTCCGGGGACGGTCGCGAGGTCGCAGCCGCGCAGCAGGACCCGGCGGCCAGCCACGCGCAGGTCCGGGGAGTCGTGATCGTCGTGCCCACCGACGCGGTCGTGCCCGAGCCGCGCGCCCAGCACCAGCTCGAGGGCCGCTCCTGCCGGGTGCTCGCGCCGCTCGACGGCGGGCGGATCCTGGTCGGGTCGGGGGCCGGGCTCCTGCTCGTCGAGCCGTCGCGCGGGGCCGAGCGCCCCGTCTCGCTCGGAGCCACCTGGGACGGGGCCGGCGTCGTGTGCCTGGCGGTGGGCCAGGGCGGGCGCCCCTGGGCCGTGGGGCTCGAGACCGGCGACCTGCTCCTCCTCGCTGCCCCGCCCCGCGGGCGCGACCGGGACCCCGCGCAGCCGCCGCATGTCGCGCCCCACCCCGCCGGCCTCGTCGACGTCGCCGTCGCCGGGGGCCGCGCCGCCTCGATCGACGGGGAGAGCGTCGTGCGGCTGTGGGACGTCGCCACGGGCGCCCTGATCGCGACGCGGCGCTTCCCGCGCGAGGCGGGCCAGCCGACCGCGGTCGCGTTCACCGCCGACGGCGCCGTGCTCCTCGTGGGCACCTCGCTCGGGCAGGTCCTGCGCCTCACGAGCCGCTGAAGCACACCGCGCCCGCGCGCGCCAGGGTCGCGTTGCCGTGCGCCCACGTGCGTGCAAGGATCGCGCGTCCGGGGGTGCACATGGCGACGACGATCCAGGCCGGCTGCGTTCAGGCGACGGTCGACGGCGACGCGTTCGGCGGGACCTTCTCGGTGAAGGTCCAGCTCGTGGCGCCCGCGGGCGCGCCGGCCCCGCTGGCGTTCGACTGCGCGGGCGTGTCGATCCCGCTCGCGCTGCCGAACGCGAGCGTGACCGTCACGGGCAAGCTCTCACCGATCGGGCAGACGGTCGACCTCGTCACCCCGGACCTCGGCCCGCCCGTCCCGTATCTCAAGCCCGAGCTCCCGAGCAGCAGCCTGCCGGTCTGGGGCTGGTACGAGAACCACAAGGGGGACTACGTCCAGCCGCAGACGGTCCCGTTCCGGGTCGCCCTCGGGAAGACGTGCCCCGGGGAGTGGGAGCAGGAGTGGGTCCCTCCCGTCAAGGTGGCCGGCCAGACGGTGACGCCCGGCTTCTGGCGCAACACGACGACGTGGCGCGCGGACACCTGGAAGGACGCGCAGTCGACGACCACGAAGATCTGGCTCCCCGACCTCACGCCGCGCGTCGACGCGCTCCAGGTCCAGGTCGCGGCGACGAGCGGGTCGCCCGACCTCGACGCCTTCTGCCGCGAGCTCCTCGAGGCGTTCGGCGAGGAGCCCGCCGACCTCGTCGCGCGCGTGGCGCAGCTCGGGCAGGACGCCTGGGCGCAGGTCCGCGACCGCGTGGACCAGGTGTGGGAGCAATTCGTCTCGGGGTTCGACCTGAGCTGGGACCTCGCGCAGTACCTGCCCGCCGGGACGAACCTGCGCCAGCTCGTGCGCGACGCGGCCGCGGGCGCCTTGACCTCGCTCCGGACGAAGCTCGAGCAGCTCCTGCGCGACACGCTCGGGCAGGTGCTCACGCACCTGCAGGGGTTCTGCAAGCGGCTGTGGGAGACGCCGGCCATGCGCGAGGGCGCCGGGCCGGTCCTGCTCGCCGCCGCGGCGCTCCTGCTCGTGTTCCTGCTCGGCCCGGCCGCGATCCTGGTCCTGCTCGCCGGGATCTGCGCGGTCATGCTCGTGCAGCAGCCGGGGCAGGCCCAGCAGTGGCTCGGGCTGCTCGAGAAGCTGCTCACGCTCGCGATCTCGCTCGGCCAGCAGGTCGCCACGCTCCTCCGCGAGGCGCTCGCCCTCCTGTTCGTCGAGCTCGCCAAGGTCGGGCAGGTCTGGCTCCAGGTCCGCTCGCAGGTGGGCGCGCTGTTCGAGCGCCTCGCGCAGGCGCTCCGCGACCAGGCCAGCTTCGACCTGGCCACCTGGGTCAAGGCGCTCGCGCAGCAGGTGGCGGCGGCGGTGAAGAACGCCGGGCTCCTCGCGCAGCTCGCGCCGCTCACGCCGCCGGGCGCGGGGGCGCTCGGTCCCGAGCCGGGCAAGAAGCCGCTCGCCGCGGGCCAGCCGGCGCCCTCGGCCCCTCCGTCGACCCAGCAGGCGGCGGCCGTGACCGGGGCCGGTGCGACCGGGGCCGCCGGCGGCAAGACCGCGGGCGGCGCACAGCAGTCCGCCCTCGGCGCCGCCGCGACGGGCGCGCCCGCGAGCGCGGGAGGCGTGAAGGCGACGACCGCGGCCGGCCCGGCGACCGGCGGCGCGGCCCAGCAGTCGACCCTCGGCGCGGCCGCGGGCGGCAAGCAGCTCGGGGCGACGTCGGGCGGCGCGG
>JANJTH010000884.1 GCA_024711205.1 Planctomycetota bacterium
GGGGCCCGCGGCGGGGGCGCCGCCGGCCCCGGGCGGCGGCGCGCCGGGTGGCCGCGAGCCCGCGCTGCGCCGGCTCGGGCCCTACGAGCTCCGGCGCGTGCTCGGCAAGGGCGGCATGGGCGTCGTCTACGAGGCGTTCCAGCCGGCGCTCGGGCGCACGGTCGCGCTCAAGGTCATGTCGACCTCGGACGCCTCCGACGAGGAGCTCGCGCGCTTCCTCCGCGAGGCGCGCGCGGCGGCCAAGCTCCAGCACCCGAACGTCGTCCCGATCTACGACGTCGGCGAGGCCGAGGGGCGGCGTTACTTCACCATGGAGCTCGTCCCCGGGCGGACGCTCCAGGAGGTCGCGCGCTCGGGGACCCTCGTGCCGCTCGAGGCCGCGCGGCTCGTGGCGAAGGTCGCCCAGGCGATCCACTTCGCGCACACGAACGGCGTGATCCACCGCGACCTGAAGCCGAGCAACGTGCTCGTCGACCCGCTCGGCGAGCCCCACGTCATGGACTTCGGGCTCGCGAAGGACCAGGCCGACGCGTCGGGGCTCACGCTCTCCGGGATCGCCATGGGCTCGCCGCCCTACATGCCGCCCGAGCAGGCGCGGGGCGACTTCCGGCGCGTCGACGCCGTGTCGGACGTCTACGGGCTGGGCGCGGTCCTCTACGAGTGCCTGACCGGCGGGCCGCCGTTCCAGGGCAAGAGCGTCTACGACGTGATCGCCAAGGTCCTCGTCGAGGAGCCGGTCCCGCCGCGCCGCCGGAACGAGGCCGTCCCCTACGACCTCGAGACGATCTGCCTCAAGGCGCTCGAGAAGGAGAAGTGGCGGCGCTACCCGACGGCGCTCGACCTGGCGCGCGACCTCGAGCGCCTGCTCGAGGGGCGCACGATCCTCGCCGTGCGCCAGGGCCTCACGACGCGGATCGGCCGCGGGATCGAGCGGCACCGCTCGCAGATCTTCTCGGCGCTCCTCCCGCTCGCGGTCGTGGCGGCCCTCGTCGCGCTCGCGTTCGGGCCGCGCGGCGACCCGGCGCCGGGGCCGCAGGACGCCTGGCCCGACGCCGGCCCGGGGCCGATCGCGCGCGCGGCCTTCGCCGTGGCCGCGGGCCAGGACGGGCTCGGGCCGCTCCTCGGGCTCGTCGAGGAGGCGGGCCGCGCGCCCGGCTGGGACCTCGTGGTGGCCGGGCTGCGCGGGGTGCCCGAGGAGGCCGCGGTCCACGACCTCGTCCGGATCGAGCGGCGCCGGGCCACCGGCGAGCGCGCGCCGGCCGAGGTCCTCGGGCGCCTGCTCGGCGAGCTCGTCGACGACCGGCGCGTCTCGGTCGAGGCGCTCTCGACCACGACCCGGACCTGGCTCGGCCCGGCGGGCGAGCCCCTGGCCGAGCTCGTGCGCCGCGCGGCGCTCGCGCTCCGCGGCGCGCGCCACCTCGACGCGGACGCCTACCGCGCCGCCCTCCGCGGCCCGCGCACGGCGCTCGACCCCGCGATCGTCCTCGACCTGCGCCGGCGGCCCTTCTCGCCCCGGCTCGAGGTGGCCGCCGTCACGAGCGACGCGGGGCTGATCGCGCTCGCCGCGCGCCGCCGGCTCCTGCCGGAGCGCGTGGGCCGGCGCGTGTGGCTCGGGCTCCCCGCCGAGCCCGGGGCCGGCGGCGGGGCGGGCGGCGACGACGGCGCCGACGTGACGTTCCCGCCCGCGCTCCTGCCCGACGAGCCGCCCCCGCCGGGGCCGCCGCTCCCGGTCGTGCGCGGGCTGCTCGAGCCGGGCGCGGCGCTGCCGCTCGCGCCGACCGACCCGCTGCTCCTCCCCGACGGGGCGCGCCTCGCCGTCGGCTGGCTGCGGTTCCTGTGGCTGCTCGAGGACGCGCGCCCGCCCCCGCCCGCCCCGGGCGCGACCCGCCCGAGCGCCGCGCTCCCGACCCCGCGCGTGCTCGCGCGCGTGCGCCTGCCGGGGCTCGCCGTCGCGATCGACCACGCGGCGGGCGGGGGCGTCGAGGTCCGCGTGTGGGACGGCGCGGCGGCGCGGAGCGTGCGCGTCGACCTGGGCGGCGCGGGCGACGAGGGCGGTGCGGGCTCCGCGCCCGGGGCGCGGCCCCGCCTCACGTGGGCCGACGGCCGGCCCGTGACGCCGCTCGAGCTCGTGCCCGCCACGCCCGGGCTCGTCCACGACGAGCTGCGGCGCCTCGCGGCCGCCGAGCTGCCGGAGCTCGACGAGCTGCTCGAGGTCCACGAGGAGGTGCTCGGCCCCGCGGGCGAGCCCGAGGTCCGCCTGGCGCGCCAGGTCCGCCTGCGCCGCCCGCACGGGCGCCCGCTCCGGCTCGGCTTCGAGCAGGAGGGGCCGACGCCGTGCTTGTCGCGGGCCGGGGCGCGCGCGTCGCGGGCCTCGCGCGTGCGGGCCGTCGAGGCCGACGGCCCGCTCGCCCGCGGGCTGCTCGAGGGGGCGGTCGGCCCGGGGACCGGGTTCGGGCCGCGCGACCGCCTGCTCGAGCTCGAGCCGCCCGAGCCGGGCCGCGACGCGGTCGTCCTCCACTACCCCCACGGCGTGAAGGACCGCTGGCTCAAGGTCGGGTTCCGGCTCGTGGACGCGGCGCCCGACTGGGACGCGGTCGTCGCGCGCGCGGCCGCCGTCGCGGCCCGCGACCCGGCCCCGAACCCCTGGGCGCTCGTCCACGAGGCCGCCGCGCGCGCCGCGCGCGCGGGCGGGCCCGAGGC
>JANJTH010000095.1 GCA_024711205.1 Planctomycetota bacterium
CAAGTGACCCCGCGCGGGGGGGGGGGGGGGGGGGGGGGCCGCGCCCCGGGCGCCCCGCCCCCCCCGGCCCCCCCCGCCCCCCCCCGCCCCGCCGGCGGCCCCCGCCCGCCCCCGGCCCGGCGCGGCGGGGGGCGCCCCGCGGCGGCGAGCGCGCGGGGGGGGGGCGCGGGGGCGGGGGGGGGGGGGGGGGGGGGGGGGGGGGGGGCGGGGGGCGGGGGGGCGCGCCCCCCCCCCCCCCCCCGCGCGGGGTCACTTGCCGGCGGCCGCCAGCTCGAAGGCCTCGAACGCGGCCTTGCGGGCCGTCTCGCTCGCCTTGAAGCCGACCTCGGCGATCGTGGTCATCACGTCGGCGGTCTCCTTCGTCGCGGTCGTCACGTGCCCGAGCTGGGCGCGCGAGAGCCGGTCGACCTGCGCGCCGATCTGGGCGCCCGCCTCGACGTAGGCGTGGAACGCGCGCCGGCCGGCGTCGGTCAGCGTCTGGAAGGAGTCGTTCACGTCCTTGAGCGCCTCGGCGGGCATCTTGAAGCCGGGCTTGGTCGGGTTCTTCGTCTCGGTCACGGGAGCCTCCGGTGTGGGCCCGGCTCGGCCGGGCGGGTTGGTCGGGTCGAGGTCCGGGGCCGGCGGGCCCCGGGGGGAAGGCGGGCCGGCGCATGCCGGCCCCGGGGTCAGCGAGTCAGCGGGCGCTCGGCCTCCAGGTCGGCGAGCAGGCGCTCGGCGGCGGTCGCGACGAGCGCCGGGGCCTCGAGCCACGGGACGTGGCCGACGCCGTCGAGCACGGTCAGCGTCGCGCGCGGGAGGCGCAGGACGGCCTCGCGGGCGAGCGCGACGGGCACGAGCGGGTCGCGCGCGCCGTGGACGAGCGCGACCGGGGCGGCCACCTGCTCGAGGCGCGCGCCGGCGTCGTCCTCGAGCGCGCCGCGCGCCGAGCGGGCGACCGCGTCGTAGTCGGCCGACGGCGCGAGGGGCACGCCGGCGTGGCTGGCCAGGCGGCGGGCCCGGTAGACGGCCGTCGCCGGGTTCGGGTCGCCCACGAGCGCGTCGACGGCGGCCGCGACGGCCGGGAGGGAGCGGGCCTGCATGGCCCGCGCGTCGAACGCCGCGGCGAGGTGCCGGGGCGGGTCGCGGAACAGCCCGCCCGACGCCACGAGCACGAGCCCCGCCACGGCCGTGGGCGCGTCGAGCGCGGCGCGCAGGGCGACGTGGCCGCCGTAGCTCGCCCCGAGCCAGAGGGCGCGCGAGGCGCCGCGCTGGCACATGAGCGCGAGGACGACCTGCGCCGCGCGGACGACGGGGTAGTCGCGCGCCGGGCGGTCCGACGCGCCGAAGCCGGGCAGGTCGAGCACGAGGCCCGGGGCGCCCGCGCGCGCGTGGACCTCGACCGCGAGCGGGAGCAGGTCGGCGCCCTCCGAGCCGAGCCCGTGCAGGTAGACGACGGGCAGGCCCGCGCCCAGGTCGCCCACGACCCGGAAGCTCACCCGCTCCCCGAGCACGCGCGCGGTCCGGGCCTCGCCCGCGCCCCCCTCGACCTCCGCCCGCTCGACCGTCGCCATGACCATGGGTCCCTCGCGCACGGCGCACATATGAACGAACGATCGTTCATTCGTCAAGCGGAATCGCCGGGCGCTCGTGAGCCCCTGCCAGGCATGGACTTGCCGGCCCCGGCGTCCCACGGACGCGACGGCGGTGGGGGCGACGCGCCGGCCGCGTGACGCCGGCGCGGGGCCTACGGCGTGGCCGCGCGTGTGCTCCGCCGGCTTGCGTGCGACGCCCTCGTCGGTCGATCGTGGTCGCGGGGGCCGCCCGTCGGGCGCGCCCCCGGGGGTCCGCGTGAACGTCCCCTCCGCCTGGCCGCTGCTCCTCGCCCTCGGCGGCGCGGCCGCCGCGAGCGCGCTGGCCGTCGCGTGGGACCGCCCGCCCACGCCGGTGCGCGACGACCCGGGCGCCGCGCTCGCGCGGGTGCGCCGGCCGGCGCTCGACCACGGCGCGTTCTTCGCCGCGCCCCTCGAGGACGGCCCCGCCGTGACGCGGGCCTGCCTGCGCTGCCACCCCGACGCCGCGCGCGAGGTCATGGCGACGGGCCACTGGACGTGGGGCGCCCACGAGGTCGCGCTCCCGGGCGCCGACGGGCCGCGCCCGTTCGGGAAGCGGAACTCGATCAACAACTTCTGCATCTCGATCGCCGCGAACTGGCCGCGCTGCACGTCGTGCCACGCCGGCTACGGCTGGCGCGACGGGACGTTCTTCGACCACGCGGGCCCCGAGCAGGTCGACTGCCTCGTCTGCCACGACCGCTCGGGGCAGTACGAGAAGGACCCGGCGGGGGCCGGCCTGCCGGCGCCCGGCGTCGATCTGCTCGCGGCGGCGCGGAGCGTCGGGCGGCCGACCCGGAGCAACTGCGGCGCGTGCCACTTCGCGGGCGGGGGCGGCGACGCCGTGAAGCACGGCGACCTCGACGGGACGCTCCACCACCCCCCCGAGCGCGTCGACGTCCACATGGGCCGCCACGACCTGTCCTGCGTCGACTGCCACCGGACGGCGGCCCACCGGATCGCGGGGCAGATCATGCCGCCCGCGGGCGTCGCGTCGTCGGGCGGATCGGGCGCGGGCCACCCGGCGGCGATCGGGCGCGTCGCCTGCACCGACTGCCACGCGGCGCGCCCGCACGGGCACGCGCGCCTCGACGCGCACCTGGACGCCGTCGCGTGCGAGACGTGCCACGTCCCCGCGGTCGCGCTCGACGCGCCCACGAAGACGTCGTGGGACTGGTCGCAGGCCGGGGCCGACCCGGCCCAGGTCGCCGCGCGCGACCCCGAGGTCGCGGCCGACCCGCACCTGTACGCGAAGGCGAAGGGGCGCTTCACCTACGCGCAGGCGCTCCGGCCGGAGTATCGCTGGTACGACGGCACGGCCCGGCGCATGCTCCCGGGCGAGCCCGTGGACCTCGCGCGCACGGTCGAGGTCGCGGTCCCCCGCGGCGACGTGGGCGACCCGGCCGCGCGGATCACGCCGTTCAAGGTGCACCGGGGCAAGCAGCCGGCCGACGCCGAGCACCGCTGGCTGCTCACGCCGAAGACGTTCGGCCCCGGCGGCTACTGGACGGACTTCGACTGGGACCGGGCCCTCCGGCTCGGCGCCGAGGCGTCGGGGCTCGCCTACAGCGGGCGCTTCGTGTGGGTCGAGACCGAGATGGCCTGGCCCCTCCACCACATGGTCCAGCGGCGCGAGCGCGCGCTCGGGTGCGCGGAGTGCCACGGCCCGGACGGCCGCATGCCCTGGGAGGCGCTCGGCTACCCCGCGGACCCGGCGGAGGCCGGCGGGCGCCGCCGTCTCGGCCTGCTGCGGGCGGCGGCCGGCAGCGTCGCGGGGGGCGGCGACGCGGCGGACGCCGGCGCAGGGGGCCGCCGATGACGCCGGGGCCCGCGCCGAGCGCTGCG
>JANJTH010000099.1 GCA_024711205.1 Planctomycetota bacterium
TCGAGGCCCGCGAGCAGGCGCGCGAGCGCCGCGCGCTCGCGCGACCCGGGGGGGCCGGGCTCGACGACGAGCGCCGTCTCGGGCGCGGGGGGCAGGTCGTCGGGGCACGGCGCGGCGAGCGCGTCGAGCAGGGCGTCCACCGCGTCGTCGACGACCGAGCGCGGGGGCGTCGCCGACGCGCCCGCGGCCTCGCCGGGCTCGGCCCAGGGGGCCAGGGCCCGGTCGACGCCCACGAGCCCGTACATGACCTCGTGCGCGGTGCTCGCGCGCCGCGTCAGCCGCACGAGCCGGAGCGCCGCGGCGAGGGCCGAGGGCGCGGGGGTCGAGGGGGCCTCGAGCGCGTCGAGGTCCGTCGCCGCGACCGCGACCGCGTCGAGCCCCCCCGCGGCGGCGCGGAACGGGCGCCCGAGCCCGAGGAGATGGATGTCGCCCCGGCGATGCGCGGTGGCGCCGGGGCCGGCGAGCAGCTCGTCGAGCGCGTAGCGCTCGAGCGCCGCGCGGGCGACCTTGTCCTCGAGCGCGAGCGGGGCCCGCCCCTGCGCCCCGAGCGCGAGCGCCTCGAGGTCGGGCTTGGGCAGCCCGAGGACCTCGAGCCGCCCGAGCTGCGCCGAGAACCCGCGCTCGAACATCTCGGCGTCGATCAGCTCGCGCAGGAGCGTCGTCGAGATCCGGTTGAGCCCGGCCGCGAACACGCGCTCCTCGACGACGCGCGCCACGTCCTCGGCCGCGTCGCGCTCGAGCCCGGCCTGCTGCACGAGGACGTCGACGATCCGCGGCTTGCTCCAGGGGCGCGCGGCCGAGCGCGAGAGGACCTCGACCCCCGGGGCGGCCGCGTCGCCCTCGGCCTCCCGCACGCGGACCTCGGCCTGCCGGCGCCGCCGCCAGTCGCGCCACTCGCGGGCGAGCCGCGCGATCGGCGCGTGCCCGGTCTCCTCGAGCGCGTCCTCCATGGCCTGCGCGATCGTGGCCGTGTCGGGCGTCCGCTCGGGGCGCCGCGAGAGGAACAGGGTCACGCTGCGCGCGATCTCCCGCGCGAGCCGCTCGAGCTCCTCGCTCGGCCCGGCGCGCCGCCCGGCGCGCAGGACCGCGCGCGCGATCCGCCCCTCGTCGTAGGGGACGATCCGGCCCTCGCGCTTCTTGACCCAGCGCGGCGCCACGCGCTACGGCCCCGGCCCCTCGCGGCCGTCGTCGAGCGGGTCCTGCCCGAGCAGCGGGCGGAGCTCGTCGAGGAAGTCCTCGGGCTCGCGGAACTCGCGGTAGATCGAGGCGTAGCGCACGTAGGCGACCTTGTCGGCCTGGCGGAGGTGCATCATGAGCAGCTCGCCTATGAACTTCGACGGCACCTCGCGCTCGTGGACCTCGCGGACCTCCCGCTCGATCTCGTCGGCGATCTGCTGGATCCGCTCGGCGCTCACGGGGCGCTTGCGGCAGCACGCCTCGAGGCTCGCGACGATCTTGTCGCGCTCGAAGGCCTCGCGCCGGTCGTCCTTCTTGACGACCTTGAGCGGCGCGTCCTCGACCCGCTCGTAGGTCGTGAACCGGCGCTCGCAGACCTGGCACTCGCGCCGCCGGCGGATCACCGCGCCCCCCGCGGAGTCCCGGCTGTCGATCACCCGGGACTCCCCGCCGGGGTCCTTGCAGAAGGGGCAGCGCATGGGACAGGGTGTAGCCGCCCCCCCGGGGCCCGACAAGCTTGCGGCACGGTGCCGCACCCGCGGCGAACCGCCGCGGCGCCCGCGTCGCGGGGCTCGGGCAGACCGCGCAAGTCTCTGAGCGACAGTCGCTTCTGGAGCGCTGTCACGCGGCCTCGGGTTTGCCTCGTGGGCCCGCGTCCGCTACGCTGCCCCTCGGAGGCTGACCTCATGAACCCGGCCCGCGCGCTCCTCCTGCTCACCAAGCCCTGGGTCCTCGCCGTCGGCGGCGGCGTCGCCGCCTACGCGCTCTACCGCAAGACGAAGGACCAGCGCCGGCGGATCGACGAGGCGAAGGTCGAGCTCATGGAGCAGCAGCGGACGATCAACCGCCTGCGGGCCGAGGTCGGCCGCGAGCGCGCGCTGCGGCTCGAGGACGGCGGCTACTAGAAGGCGAGGGGAGCCCCGGAGGGGCTCCCCTCGCCTTCCAGATGGGGATGGGGCCGCGAGCGGGACGTTCGGGGACGCAATGCCCGACGACCCGGCGGCGGGCAGCACGACTGCGCCCAGCGGAGCTTCCTCCTTCCTCGCAGGCACCCGCCACCTCCTGTCTCTCCCCTTGCCCTTGCCCTTGCCCTGCTGAGCCCTGGCGCTCGCCGCGCCCCAGCGCCCCCGCATCTTCTTCCCCCCGTACTCCCCACCAGGTATCGTCTGCCGCACGAGGTGCCCCGTGCGCACGACCCTGCTCGCCGCGAGCCTGACCTTCGCCTTCGCCGGCCCACTCCTGGCCGAGGGGAGCCCGGGGGCGCCGCCCCTGCCCAAGGACCCGGGCCGCGTGCTCGACGCCTACGTCCACGGGCCGCGCGAGGGCTATCGCTGGGCGGTCCAGGGCGAGCGCGCCCTCGGCGCGGTCTCGGTCGTCGACGTCGAGCTCGTGAGCGGCATGTGGCGCGGCCGCCCCTGGACGCACCGTCTGCGCGTCCTCGTCCCGCCGCCCGCGGCGGGCGAGCGCGCCCGGCCCGGCCACGCGATCCTCGCGATCACCGGCAGCGGCCGCGCGGAGCAGCTCGACGCGATGCTCGCGCCGCTCGCGCAGCAGCTCGGCGTGCCGGTGGCCGTGCTGTTCGACGTCCCGAACCAGCCGCTCTTCCAGGGCGAGGAGGGCGAGCGCGGGCTGCGCGAGGACGCGCTGATCGCGAAGAGCTTCGCCGAGTTCGCGCGCACGGGCGACGCCGAGTGGCCGCTCCTCCTGCCCATGACGCGCGCCGCCGTCGCGGCCATGGACGCGCTCGAGGCGCTCAGCGTGGAGCGCGCGAAGGGGGCCGGCTGGGCCCACGGCAAGCTCGAGAAGTTCGTCACGACGGGCGCGAGCAAGCGCGGCTGGACGACCTGGCTCACGGCCGCCGTCGACCCCCGCGTGATCGGGATCGCCCCGATCGTCTACGACAACCTCAACATCCCGGCCCAGATCCGCCGGCACTTCGAGGTGTGGGGCAAGCCCAGCCCGCAGATCCACGACTACACCGACCGCGGGCTGCTCGAGATGCTCCGCACCGAGCGCGGGCAGGACCTGCTCTGCATGGTCGACCCCTTCTCCTACGTCGACCGGATCCGCGTGCCCAAGATGGCGCTCATGGGCACGAACGACACCTACTGGCCGCTCGACGCCGTGAACCTCTACCGCGGCGCGCTCGAGGGCGACTTCTTCTGCCACTACGTGCCCAACGCCGGGCACTCGGCCGGCGTGAGCGTCGTCGGCGCGATCGCCGGCTTCTTCGACCACGTCACCGGGCGGACGCCGCGCCTGCCCGAGCCCTCGATCACGGTGCGCCCGCGCAAGGACGCCACGATCTCCGTCGCGGGCCCGCTCGACCGCGCGCGCGTCGTCGCGGCGCGCGTGTGGTCGACGAGCGTCGCGGGGCGGGACTTCACGAAGGCGCAGTGGGAGTTCATCCCGGCCGCCGCGGCCGGCGCCGCCTGGCGGGCCGACCTCCCCGCGAGCGTCGGCGCCCAGCGCGACGGCGGCGCCGCGTTCATAGGCGAGCTCGAGCTCAGGGACAGCGCGGGCGGGAGCTTCAAGCTCCACACGCCCGTGCAGGTCTGGGAGCTGGGCCCGAGCAACTGACGTCGGGCCCCGACCCCCTCCGTGGCCGGCCACCGGATCCTCGCCCACGCCCCCGGCGAGGGGCTGCTCGCGCTCGCGACGATCGACGAGGCGCGCGCCGCCCTCGCCCGGCAGGACTGGACCCTCTGGGCCGACTTCGACGGGCGGAGCCCCGAGAGCGACGCGCTCCTCGAGCAGGTGTTCGGGTTCCACCCGCTCGCGATCGAGGACGTCTACAAGGACGGCCATCGCCCGAAGCTCGAGGAATACGAGCGGTACGCCTACGTGATCGTCCAGGCGCTCGCCAGGGACGCGGGCTGGGACCTGGCCGACATCGAGCTCTCGGAGCTCGACCTGTTCCTCGGCGCGAACTTCGTCGTGACCCAGCACGACCGGCCGCTCGCCGCCCTGGACCAGACCTTCGAGGCGCTCCGCACCGGGCGCTCGCGGGCCCTCGAGCGCGGCCCGGCCTTCGTCCTCCACGCGGTCCTCGACGGGGTCATCGACCGCTACCGCCCGCTCGCGCACGCCTACGAGGTCGAGATCGACCAGCTCGAGGCGCGCGTCCTCCGGGGCGATGACGGCGCGTCGCTCGCGCGGATCCTCGACCTGATCCGCGGGCTCAACCACCTCCGGCGCGTGGCGATCCCCCAGCGCGAGCTGCTCGGCAAGCTCGCGCGCGCCGAGCTGCCCACGATCCCGGCCGACGCCAAGCCCTTCTTCCGCGACGTCCACGAGCACTTCGTGCAGTTCACGGACAACCTCGAGATCGAGCGCGAGGACCTGGGGTCCGTCTTCAGCGCCTTCTACTCGCTCGCCGCGCACCGCATGAACGAGGTGATGAAGCTGCTCACGCTCATCTCCACGATCATGCTCCCGCTCACGTTCATCGCCGGCGTCTACGGGATGAACTTCGACCACATGCCCGAGCTCCGCTGGCGCTGGGGCTACGCCCTCGTGCTCGCGCTCATGGGCGCCGTCGCCGCCGGCATGGTGTGGGCCTTCCGGCGTCGTCGCTGGCTCTGAGCCGCCCGGGGCCCGGGCGGCGCCCGCCACGCGACCGTGTTCGGCGCGGCCCCCCTCGCGCTCGGCCTGCGCCTGGCCGGCCGGCCTCCCTCGGGTCGGCCGGCGCCGGGCGCCGCGCCTCGCGCGTCGCTCAGCGCCCCGGCTTGCCCCGGCGGCGCTTGCCCGGC
>JANJTH010000141.1 GCA_024711205.1 Planctomycetota bacterium
GGCGCGGGCCGCCGCCTGCGCGGGCCCGGCGACCGGCGCGAGCGCCTTGCGGAGCGCGCGCGCGAGCGCGCCCGCGGACGCGAAGCGGCGCGCGCGGTCGAGCGCGAGCGCCTGGAGGATCACCCCCTCGAGCCGCGGGTCGAGCCCCGGGGCGAGGCGCGCGGGCGGGACCGGGTCGCCCCGGAGCACCTTCTGGCACACCTCGGCCGAGGTCGCGCCCTCGAACGGGCGCGCGCCGGTCACGAGCTCGTAGAGGATCACGCCGAGCGCGTAGACGTCGGCGCGCACGTCGACGGGCTCGCCGCGGACCTGCTCGGGGGCCATCGTGTAGGGGGTGCCGACGACGTGCCCCGCCTGCGTGAGCGCGAGCTCGGCCCCCAGGTCGCGAGCGAGCCCGAAGTCGAGCACGCGGGGCCGGCCGGTGACCGCGTCGAGCAGCACGTTCGCGGGCTTCAGGTCGCGGTGGACCACGCCCGCCGCGTGCGCGACCTCGACCGCGTCCGCCAGCTCCGACACGAGCTCGGCGGCCTCGGCGGGGGGGAGCGCGCCGCCCCGGTCGATCCGCTCGCGCAGGGTCGGCCCCGCCACGAAGTCCATGACGAGGAACAGCCGCCCGCGGTCCTCGCCGAGCTCGTGGACCCGCACGATCCCCGGGTGCTCGAGGCGCGAGGCGATCCGCGCCTCCTGGAGCGTGCGCGCCCGGCTCACCGCGTCGAGGTCGGGCGCGAGGACCTTGACCGCGAAGGCCCGGTCGAGCCCCGGGCGCCGGCCGAGCCAGACCTGCCCGCACGAGCCCGCGCCGAGCGGCGCCGTGAGCGCGTACCCGCCCACCTGGAGCTGGTGCTGCCCCGACGTCCGGTGGCCGCGCGCGCCTCGCTCCGCCCGCTCCATGCGTCGAGGGTAGCGCGCGCGCCCGGGCCGCGCCCGCGCGCGCTCGCGCGCGGGCGCGTGCTACCGTCCCCCGCGTGCTGCCCCTCCGCAACCTGCTGCGCCGCAAGTCGCGGAGCCTGTTCGCGCTCCTCCAGATCGCGGTCGCGATCGCGGCCTTCGTCTCGATCGTGGGCGTGACGAAGGGGCTGCGCGCGCAGTTCTACCTGCTCGGGCGCGTGTTCTCGCACGACCTGATCCTCCAGCCGCGCGGGGCGGCCTCGCCGCTCTTCTCGTCGATCGCCGACGACGAGGCGGCGGTCGCGGCGCAGGTCGAGGGCGTGGCCGCCACGTCGCTCCTCGGGCTCCACCTCATGCGGCTGCCCGAGCGGCCCCAGCCGGTCACGATCATGGCGCTCGCGCCGGGGAGCGAGCTCGCGCTCCGGTTCCGCACCGTGCGCGGGCGCGCGCTCGGGCCCGACGACGCGGGGCGGTGCGTGATCGGCGAGCTCATGGCGACGGAGCTCGGGCTCGCGCCGGGCGACGCGCTCGCGTTCGAGGGCGGCGAGGCGCTCGAGGTCGTGGGCACGTTCGAGCCGCCCGTGAAGGACGTGCCGTTCCTGGCCGGCCAGGCGATCATGACCCTCGACCACTACCGCGACCACTTCCGGCTCCGCCCGAAGCTGCTCGTCGCGCACACGCGCACGGGCGGCGGGGCGAGCTCCCCCGACGAGGTGCGGCGCGCGCTCGCGCGCGGGGCCGAGGTCGCGCCGCGGCTCGACGCCGCGCTCCCGCGCCTGCAGGCGCGCACGATCGAGGCGTTCCTCGACAGCTTCAAGCAGGCCGAGCTCGTCGACGCGTTCACGCTCGCGATCAGCCTGCTCGCGGCGCTCGTGAGCGCGATCGGCGTCGCGAACACCATGCTCATGAGCGTGTTCGACCGGACGCGCGAGATCGGGCTCCTGCGCGCCGTCGGCTGGTCGCGCGCGCGGATCGTCTCCATGATCGAGGCCGAGGGCCTCCTGCTCGCGCTCGGCGGCGGCCTGCTCGGGCTCCCGCTCGGGCTCGCGCTGATCGCGCTCGCCAAGCGCATGATCGGGCTCGGCTGGCTCGACGTGCGCCTCGACCTCCCGCTCTACGCCCAGGCGGTCGGCTTCGCCTGCCTGATCGGGGTCGTGGGCTCGCTCTACCCCGCGCTCCGCGCGTCGTGGCTCGAGCCGACGGAGGCGCTCCGGTATGAGTGAGCGGCGCGTGGAGGCTGGGCCCGGCGGACCGACCGGCGGGGGGACGGCCGAGGACGGGCCGAGCGCGGCGCGCGCGCCGGCAGGTCCCCCGGCCCTCGCAGCGGCGCCCCATGAGCTCGCGCTCCGCGCCGTCGGCCTCGTGAAGGTCTACGAGGGCGGGCTCGTCGAGGCCCTGCGCGGCGTCTCGCTCGAGGTGCGCCGCGGCGAGCGCGTCGCGATCACGGGGCCGTCGGGGAGCGGCAAGACGACGCTGCTCCACCTGCTCGGCGCGCTCGACCGCCCGACCGCGGGGGCGGTCGAGGTGTTCGGCCGCGACGTCGCGCTCGAGCGCGACCTCGACGCGCTGCGCGGCCGGACGCTCGGGTTCGTGTTCCAGCTCCACCACCTGATCCCCAACCTGAGCCTGCGCGAGAACGTGGCGCTCCCGGCCCACCCCTGGCTCGGGCGGCGCGAGCGCCTGCGCCGCGCGGCCGAGCTGCTCACCCGCGTCGGCCTCGGCCACCGGATCGACTTCCTGCCCGTCAAGTGCTCGGGCGGCGAGCGCCAGCGGGCCGCGATCGCGCGCGCGCTCGTGAACGAGCCGCGCCTGCTCCTCGCCGACGAGCCGACCGGCTCGGTCGACTCGGAGACCGGCGCGCGCCTGCTCGACCTGTTCGACGAGCTGGCCCGGACCGACGGGCTCACGACGGTCACGATCACGCACGCCCCGGAGGTCGCCGCCCGCGCCGACCGCACGATCCGGATCGTGGACGGCCGGATCGCGCCCTGAGCCCTGCCCCCCGCCCCGCCCCCCTCTTCCCTTGCCCTTGCCCTTGCCCTTGCCCTTGCCCTCCCTTCTTCCCTCTTCTTCTTCCCTCCTCTTCTTCCCTCTTCTTCTTCCCTCTCCTTCCCCCCTCTCCTTCCCACCGCCACCCCTCCCCGGCACCCGCTGGCATCGCCCCCCGTCTCCGCGTACATTCCCCGCCCGTCCCGCACGGTTCCGCTCGGGTCGAGGCCCCCGCATGACGACCGCCGCCCAGCCGCTCCCCTTCGCGCCCGACCGCAAGGCGTGGTCGTGGTTCGAGCGGTCCGACCTCGGCGTGCACGGCGCGTGCGACGTCGCCTACCGGGTGCCCGCGGGCGTGGGCGAGGGCCCGGAGCTGCCGCCGCGGCTCGCGCGCGCGCTCCCGCTCCTGCTCCACGAGCTGAGCGGGCTCCGCCTCGACCGGCTCCCCGCCGTCGACGCGACCGAGCGCCCGGGCGACCTGGGCGCGCTCGGCAGCCTGGGGCGGGTCCTCCCGCGGCTCGGGACCTACCGCTTCGTCGAGTCCTCGCGCGAGCGCGAGCTCGTGTTCGCGGCCGGCCGCCCCTCGAGCCTGCACGTGCTCGCGCGCGTCCTCGGCACCCCCTACCGGTTCCGGCTCGAGGACCTCTCGCACTTCGCGACCCACGGCGAGCTCGTGCTCGAGGCGCTCGAGCAGTACGGGCTCGGGGACTGCCTCGACCCCGAGGCGGTGATCTACTGCCCGGCGCTCGACTCGCCGTTCCCGTTCAAGTTCTTCCCGGTCGGCACCGCCGGCCCGAACCGCCCGACCTACCAGGCGCTCCTGCACCGGATCCTCCGCCAGACGGAGTCCGACGAGACCTTCCGCGCGCGCAACTTCCGCGAGCTCGTGCGCGGCTTCCAGAAGTTCGGCCCGGCCTCGGCCACGCCGCAGTTCCAGGAGGTCGAGCTGCGGCTGTGGCGCGTCCTCAGCTACCTGGCCGCGCGCCTGCGCGTGAAGGCCGGGCGGCTCGGCGACGCGAAGGACCCGAGCCAGGTCCGGCAGTTCCTGGGGGAGCTCCGCCACGTCCACGCCGCGCTCGACGACCTCGGCCACCTCGCCTCGCGCATCGCGGCCTACTACCGGGCGCGGTTCGACCTCGAGCTCGCGAACCTGCACGAGCGGGTGCTGCCCGAGCTCGACGCGATCGCGCGCCGGATCGACTGCGACCCGACCGACTTCGACCGCAGCGTCGACGCCGTGGCCGGGCTCGTGAGCCAGTTCCGCCGCCTGGGCAGCATCTCCCCGCTCGAGGCGCTCGAGGAGAAGGACCGCGAGATCGTGGCGGCCTACGGCGACGTCCCCGTCCCGCCCGCGACGACCGGCTGGGCGCGGACCTACACGGCCGCGATCTTCACGGGCGCCGCCCGGTTCGACACGCGGCGCTGGGGCGCCGCGGTCGAGGCGGGGGGCGAGCTCTCCGAGGCCGACCTCGAGCTCGACCTCGACTTCGGCGGCGACGACCAGGGCGAGGCCCCCGAGCTCGTCGAGTCCGACCTCACCGAGTCCGGCGTCGACTGGCGCGCGCCGCCCGAAGGCCTCGGCGACTCGGGCGAGGACTGGCGGCCGTCGCCCGGCGACTCGAACGACGACTGGGGCGCGTTCTCCGGCGAGACCGACGTCGACCTGGACTCGATCCTCGGCCCCGACGACGGGCAGGGCCCCGACGAGGGCGCCGGCTGACGCGCCATCGACCCACCGCGGGAGGGGGGCCGGGGGTCGCGTGGTCGCGGCTTGCGGCCCGTGATAGCCTCTCCCGCCCATCGCACGCCCCCCCGGACGACCCGGGGGGACTCACGGAGACCGAGAACCCATGATCATCGAGTTCGACGAGAGCACCCCGCTGTATGTGATCAAGGAGCTCGCTCCCGGGCTGCGCCTCGAGGACAAGACCGTCGAGCTGTCGATCCCCGATGTCGACGAGCCGCGCGAGGTCCACTTCAACGTCGACTTCGGCAAGGACCCGGTGTCCTTCGTCCGCCTCAGCTACAACGACGTGCCGCTCGACCCGACGCAGACGGGCCACGGGAAGTTCCTCTACGACCCGAACGAGTTCGGCCACACGCTGAAGATCGAGTTCCGGACCGAGACGATCCCGACGCCCAAGAAGAAGGACGCCCCCCAGTGGGAGGGGCAGATCAACTTCAAGGTCGACGGCGACGAGGACTGGAGCGCGTTCTTCCTCCAGGTCGAGAAGTTTCTCGGCAACGAGACCTTCGATGGCGTGTTCGCGGTCGACCTCGGGACGACGAACAGCTCGTGCTCGTACTGGGAGGTCAAGCCGGAGCCGGACTTCCTCCCCGTCTCGCCCGTGCTCATGAAGGAGGCGCCGTCGATCGCCTCGGCCGTGAACGTGCTCGAGATCGAGCCGTTCAAGCAGCTCGCCCCGGACAGCTACGACGTCGGGCAGGCGGCCGTCGGCTCGCCGCGCAAGACGAACCTGCACATGTCGGTGAAGCGCGGGATCGGCACGAAGAAGCGCTACGTCGTCACGAAGGGCAAGGAGATCTGGCGCGACGCCGACGCCCAGCACATGATGACGGCGCTCGGCAAGAAGATCCTCGAGGACGCGCGCTCGATCCTCGGCAAGAACATCGGCGAGATCGTCGTGACGAGCCCGCCGCGCTGGAACGCCGTGCAGGTGAACGCCCTGCGGCAGGTGTTCCGCCGCATGGGCTTCCCGTCGGACAAGATCGACATGAGCACCGACGAGGCGACCGCCTCGGGGCTCTACTACGTCCTCTACCCGCTGTTCGAGAAGTTCGGGAAGAGCAAGGAGCTCAAGGACTACGTCGAGACCGAGTTCGCGAGCATGAAGCAGCCCGACGGCAGCTTCGCCGTGAACATGCTCTCGATGGACTTCGGGGGCGGCACGACCGACCTCGCGCTCATCAAGGTCATGATGAAGTTCGAGCCGCAGCACCTCGCGCTCGACATCGACATCGCGGACCGCGGCGGCCGGCAGGACCTCGGCGGCGACAACCTGACCCTCTACCTGTTCGACCTGCTCAAGCGGCGCATGGCGCTCGCGCTCGCGCACCCGAAGCGCCTGCTCGACCCGAAGACGACCGAGAAGGCGCCCACGAACGCCTGGATCAAGTACTTCAAGCTCGACGTCCAGCAGGGCGCGCTCCTCCAGCGCTGGGACGACGTCGTGGCCCACCTCGACGCCCCGACGCTGCCGCGCGACCTGTGGGAGGTCGTCAACGGCATGTTCCCGACGGCCTGGGACTTCAAGGACATGCCGGCCACGTACAACAAGTACAAGCTCCCGGCGCGCAAGAACTTCGACTACCTGTGGGCGCAGGCCGACCAGCTCAAGAAGGCGCTCTGCGTCGACATCACGAACGCCCTCAAGGGCAAGAGCGTGACCGAGAAGGAGCTCATGCCCTTCGAGCCGCGCTGGCTCAGCCCGGACCTCGAGGAGTTCAACGACCCGGTGAACCTCGCCGAGGCGATCCCGGTGGCGGCCGAGAGCGAGGAGTTCCGCGAGAAGTTCCTGAGCATCAAGTTCAAGCACATCTGCGACTTCTACCGCCCGGCCATCCAGGGGCTGTGCGAGGAGGCGGGCCGCATGGAGGCCCGCTCGCTCAAGCCGAAGAAGACGGCGGACGGCAAGGAGGTCCCGGGCCGCTGCGACCGCGCGGTGCTCGCGGGCAACGGCGCGCGGATCCCGATCATCGCGGCCCTGATCAACAAGCCGCGCGAGCAGGGCGGCATGGGCACGTCGTTCGATCAGATCAAGTTCGACCCGGTGCGCGCCAAGCTCGCCGTGCCGATCGGGGCCTGCCTGCGCCGGATCGCGCGCAAGGTCGAGGGCTTCAAGATCAACATCCGGATCAGCCGCAACCTGCTGCCCTTCGACATCTTCACGAACCTGGGCCTGTCGTCGGTCAAGCTGTTCCCGGCGGGGCCGATCGACGAGTTCGCCTTCTATCAGCGCTCGGGCGTCTCGGACGACCTCGAGGTCGAGTTCGTGACGCGCCTCGAGGAGGCGGACGTCGGGACCGAGAACTACAAGCCCTACGTCCTGTTCCGCCCGAAGGCCGAGGGGCAGCCGCTCGCCGACCTCCAGAAGGAGGAGGAGTTCTGGAAGATGCTCGACCAGGCCTACGGCCTGGTGACGATCCCGAAGCTCCAGAAGCTCGTGGGCAAGCCGTTCGCGGCCTACGACACGCGCAAGGGCGGTGACCCGAAGCAGGGGATCAACAAGATCGTCGCGGCCGAGCCCGACAAGGTGTTCAAGGAGGTCGGCGACCGGAAGTTCAGCATGGGGGAGATGCTCGAGATCCTCCGCAGCGAGCTCTCCATGCTGCACAAGATCTCGTGGGTCGAGGAGGCGTTCGCGGACAAGCTCCCCGAGGGCGAGATCATCCACCGCTACTACCTCGACGTGACCAAGCAGGTCTATCTCGTGCGGGACCACTGGCAGGAGGGCAAGAAGCTCTTCATCGCCGAGACCGACGAGGAGGCGCTCGAGGAGCTGCCGCCCGAGCGCAACCCGTTCTCGGGCATGCACTGACCCGGTAAGGCCCGCCGGGGCGTGCGCGCAGTCATGGGAGCGTGGGTGCGTCTGGACGCGCGGGGCAACCCGCGGACGGATGGGGTCCATGGCCGGTGACGGCGCGGGCGCCCCGGGTGGGGCCGGGGCTGGCGAGGACGCCGACGACGGCGGCGGGATCGACCTCGCCGCGGCCATGGCGGCCGCGCGCGCGGCGCTGGCCGCCGCGGAGGCGAGGGCGGCCATGTCGGCGGCCCTCGCCGCGGTCCAGGCCGGGGCGGCGTCCGACCCGGGCGTCGCCGCGGCGGGCGCCCCCGCGGGCGGAGAGGCCGGGGCGCCTGCGTCCGACGGCGCCGTCGACCCGGGCGAGGGGGAGGCCGCCGGGGGGCCCGAAGCCGCGGCCGTGGAGCCGAGGCTCGAGGTCGCCGGAGGCGGCGCCCTCGCGTCCGTGGAGCCGGCGGACGACGCGGTCGAGGGAGCCGACGCGGTCGGGGGAGCCGACGCGGTCGGGGGCGACGCCGACGCGGTCGGGGGCGACGCCGGCGAGGCGGGGGCCGAGGCCACGAGCGCGGACGACGAGTCGGCAGAGGCCGACGCGGGCGAGGCGGACGTCCCCGCGCCCCGGGAGGCGCCGGAGGGCGAGCGCAAGGGCGTGGCGCCTCCCCGGCGCGCGTCACCGCCCGCCGGCGGTCGACCGGTCGCCGGCGCGGGTCCGAGCGGGCCGCCGGGAGCGCGGGGGGCGTCGGGCTCCGGGCGCGCGCCGGCGCCCG
>JANJTH010000151.1 GCA_024711205.1 Planctomycetota bacterium
GCCTCGGCGGCGGTCCAGACGCCGCTCCGCCCCATGATCTCGCGCACCTCCGGGTCGTCGATCAGGAGCATCTCGCCCGAGCTCTCGAGCTCGCGCAGCGTGAGCCGCTTGCGGCCCTCGGCCAGCTCCGCGTCGCGGCCCCACACGTCGCTCCGCGCCTTCGCCGGGTCGGGCCGCCCCCGCGCGGGCGCGGCCGGCTCGGGCCGCTCGTCCCGGGGCCGCCCGGCGTCGCGCCGCCGCCGGCCGCGCGGGTCCGTCGCCGGCACCTCGGGCATGACGGGCTCGGCCAGGACGTCCTCGCCCAGGCCCGAGCCGTCGTCCCCGCGCAGGAGCGCGCCCAGGTCGGACGGCGGCGGGAGCCGCCCGGAGCTCGCCGTGCGCGCGGCCGGCTCCTCGAGCGGGCGCGGGGCCGCCCCCGCCCGGAACTCGGCGCAGCCCTGCGCGAGGTGCTTCGCGATCAGCCCGGGCGCGGTCTCGAACATGAGGAGGTTCGTCGAGAGGTCCACGCCGTCCTGCACGACGAGGCAGTAGGGGCAGACCCAGCGCCCCCGCGCGTCCCGCCGGCGCCAGGCGGGGTCGCCCTCGAGCTTGCCGCGCACGTTGTCGACGAGCTTGCGCTGCTGGTTCGCCTGGCGCACGACGCCCTTGAGCTGCTCGTAGGGCCGCTCGACGCCCTTCCTGTGCGCGAAGCAGCCCTCGAGGTGCGCGGCGATCCCCCGGGTCACCTCGTCGGTCATGCGCCGGTCGGCCGGCACGACGACGCGCGTCGGCTCGGCGCAGTAGGGGCAGTACCAGCGCCGCTCGGCGTCGATGAGCTGCCAGGCCGGGTTGTCGAGCAGGGACGCGCGCACGCGCCGCCGCAGCTCGCGCTGCGCGGCCGCCCGGTGCAGCTCCGCGATCGAGCGCTCGGCGCCCTCGCCCTCGTCCCAGCCCGGGCAGCCGGGCTCGCCCTCGAGGTGCGCGAGGACCGCCTGCGCCGCGTCCCCCGCGCCCTCGGGGAGCGGGTCGACCGCGGCCTCGGCGCAGAACGGGCAGACCCAGCCCCGGCCTGGCGCCAGGACGCGCCAGGCCGGCTGCTCCGCGAGCGCCCGCTCGACGCGCCGCCGCGCCCGATCCCGCCCGAGCCCGCCGAACACGCGCGCCTCAGCCCGGGTCCCGGCCGGCCGGGCCCGGCTCGAGCTCGAGCCGGAACACGCCGCACTGCCCGCGCGACTCCTCGACCTCGACCTCGAGCCGGTGGAGCCGCGCCTCGGGGACCTCGCGCGCGACCTCCTCGACGACGCGGTGGGCGAGCAGCTCGGCCAGCCGCTCGGTGCTCGTGTTCGAGAGCGGGAGGACCACGACGTCGCGGCGCGGGAACAGGAAGCGGTCGACCCCGCCGTCCTTGCGCGTGAAGCGGACCTGCAGGTGGTCGCCGTCCTCGTCGAGCGCGACCTGCGGGCAGCGGTCGGGGAGCAGCATCCGGTGGTCCCACACCCCGCACAGGCGGCGGACGATCGGCTTGAGCCGGCAGAAGTCGATCACCATCTGGTCGGGGCCGACCGCGCCGGTCGCCGCGACCCGGACCTGGTAGTTGTGCCCGTGCAGCTCCTCGCGCCCGCCGTCGGCGAACACGAGGAAGTGCGAGCTCGCGAAGTTGAAGTACTCCTTGTAGACGCGGACGCCGAACGACTTCACGCGAGCACCTTGAAGGCGATGAGGGTCATGTCGTCGCCGCGCGGGCGGCCGGCCCGGAACGCCTCGATCGCCCGCTCGAGCTTCCAGAGCACGTACTCGGCCTCGTGGCGGCCGTGGGCCTCGACGACGGCGAGCAGGCGGTCGAGGCCGAACTGCTCCCCCGCGGGGTTCATGGCCTCGGTCGCCCCGTCGGTGTACTGCACGAACAGGTCGCCGGGCAGGAGCGGGACCTCGAGCTCCTCGATCGTCTGCTCGAACATGGGCCCCTCGTCCATGCCGAGCGCGAGGCCCTTGCTGTCGAGGACCGAGAGCGGCGGCGCGCGGCGCGGGTTGTAGAGCACGAGCGGCCCGTGGCCCGCGCGCGAGAACGTGAGCACGCGCCGCTCCATGTCGACGACCCCGAGGAACGCGGTCACGAACGTGCGGTCGTCGAGGTCGCCGAACAGGTCGCGGTTCGCGAGCGCGAGCGCGCGGGCCGTCGACGTCCCGCCGCGCCCGTGGACCTCGATCAGCTTCTTCGCCGGCCCCATGAGCATGGCGGCCTCGATCCCGTGGCCGGCGACGTCGCCCACGGCCACGGCCCAGGCGGCCTCGGTCGCGCGGAAGAAGGCGTAGAAGTCGCCGCCCACGGCCTCGCACGGGCGGTAGACGCGCGCGAGGTCGAGCCCGGGGACGTCGGGCGCGTCGGGGAGGAGGCGGAGCTGCTTGTGGCGGGCCTCGCGGAGCGAGACCTCGCGCTCCTTGGCCCGCTCGACGCGCGTGCGGACGGCGTCGAGGTCGGCGCGGATCCGCCGCCAGCTCTGCTCGTCGAGCGAGTCGAGCGCGCGCACCTCGGGGGTCGCGAGCACGCGGACCCCGCTCTCGCGCGGGCCGCTCGACTTCGTGGCGAGCCGGCGCACGACCTCCTCGAGGTCGGCGCGGCTCGCGAGCGGCTCGGCGCCGTCGACGTAGGCGTCGCAGGCGCGCGCGAGGTGCGCGTCGACCTGCTCGACCGTCTTGTCGAGGAGCGCGCCGCCGCCCGCGCCCGGGGCGATGTGGCGCTGGACGCGGCGGCAGAAGGGGCACAGCCACGAGCCGAACGCGTCCGTGACCGTCCAGCGCGGGTCCTCGTGGAGCGCGGCCGCGAGGCGGCGCAGGCGGGCGTCGCCGGGCGCGACGCCCGCCCGGCGCGCGAGCTCCTCGCGCGAGAGCACCTGCGCGCCGGGGCGGCGGTAGGCGGCGCAGGCGGCCAGGTGCTCCTGCACGCCCTCGCACAGGCGCTCCATGGCCGCGTCGTCGCGCCGGCCGCCCGCGTCGCGCTCGGGGAACAGCGCGTCGGTCCGCGCGGCGCAGTAGGGGCAGCGCCAGCGGCCCTCGAGGTCGCGCGTGCGCCAGACCGCGTGGCGCTCGATCTTCTGGCGGACCTTCGCGAGCTTGCGCGCGCGCGCGGCGGCCTCGACGACGGCCCGCAGCTCGCGCTCGGGCCGGGGCCGGTCGCCGCGCGTCCGCCGCTCCTCGCACGCGCCGAGGTGCCGCGCGACGTCCGCGAAGAACGCCTCGTCGGGCCGCCCCCCCGGGAGCCGGGCGCCCGGGGCGCGCGCGCAGAACGGGCACAGCCAGCGCCGCTCCTGGTCGACGAGCTGGAACGACGGCTCGCGCTCGAACCGGGCCCGGGCGGCCGCCGGGTCATCGCCGGCCGGCTCCCGGCGCCCGCGCGGGCCGGGGGAGGCGGTGAGCGCCCCCGCCGGCGCGGGCGCGACGTCGCCGCGCGCGGCGCGCTCGGC
>JANJTH010000184.1 GCA_024711205.1 Planctomycetota bacterium
GTCGGTGACGCCGATCGTGCTGGACCTGTTCGTGGAGGGGCCGGAGGCGCTCGAGGCGGGCCCCTGGCCGCCGCTCGTGCGGGCGATGCTCGTGCTCCTCGCGCTGGCGCGGCGCTGGCCCGAGCGGCTCCGCGAGGCGCTGCTGCGCTTCGCGCCGCTCGTCGCCTACCCGGGCGCGCCGGAGGCCCTGTTCGACGGGTTCCAGCTCCTCGTCGTGTCCCTTCTTCGTGTGACTCCAGGTCCTCCCGACCCGACGCTCTACGATCAGCTCGCCCGCGCGGCCAGCCCCCGCGCCAAGGAGGTCGCCATGACCGCTGCCGAACATCTCATCGCCGAGGGGCGTGTCGAGGCGGCGCTCGAGCTGGCGCTCGAGCTCGCGGAGGACCGCTTCGGACCTCTCGGCGCCGAGGCCGAGGCGAGGTTCCGGGCCGCCTCCGTGAGCCAGCTCGAGGCCTGGGCCAGGCGGGTCTACCGGGTCGAGCGGTTCGAGGACCTGTTCGTCGAAACCTGATCGGCCTCCGAAGGTGCCTCGCTGACCGAGGCGACTCGTGGCGCCGGCCACGCCTGCCCGCGCCCCCCCGAGCCCGCGAGCGCGGCGCGGATCGCGCACGCTCGGTCCGGCCTCTGGAGTCGGGCGGAGACGGACCCTGGACTCCAGGGGCCCGCCTGCGCGGCGCGAGCTCCCTCGGGGTGGACAGAAGCCCCCGTACCGGGCCCTCCGCGGGCGGATCGCTCGCGTGGCCGGCCCCCGCGCCGAGGAGGCCGCATCGACCGCAGCCGGAGGGCTCGCCGCCGCAGGGTGCTCGAGACGCCAGACCTCCGCTTCGGGCCTGTCGACGCCGAGGCCGCGCTGAGGTCCGTCGCCGCAGCCGGGAGCCAGCTCGAGGCCTGGGTCAGGCGTCTGCCCCAGGTCCCGCGGCTCGAGGACCTGCAGCTCCGCCGGGCATCCGGTCCTCGGCGGCGCCCGGCGCGGTCCAGAGCTGCGGGGGACCCATCCGGCCAGGCGGGGGGCTACGAGGACGGGGTAGCGGACGAGGCGTTGCGGGCGCTGGAGCGGGTCGCGGCGCGGGGTGATCCGGCGGACCGGGTCGCCTTCGCGCGGGCGGTCGAGCGGGCGCGCGGGCGGGACGCCGCGCTGGACGAGCTCGTGCCGGGCCGCGCGGCGCTCGCGGTCCGGCACGAGCTCGAGCGCTTCCCGGCCTGGACCGAGCAGGGCGGCGGCCCTGGGGGGACCTGGGCGGTCGACACGGCGCCGTTGCTCGGGCCGCCGCGGGTTCGCTGGCGGTGTCCCTTGCCGCCGCGGGGACCTGCGCGCCTGGCCCCGGGGTGGTGGAGCCTCGCCGCGGCGACGCCGGCCGCGTCGATCCTCACGCGGCGCGGGGACCTGCTCGTCGTCGACCCGGAGGACGGCGCGCCGCGCTGGTCCCGGACGGGGCTGCCCCTCGCCCCCGAGTCTCGGTTCGGGCGCGTCGTCGTGGACCGGGGGGCCGTCGCGCGCTGCCGGTCGCGCGAGGTGACCTGGTACGACCTCGTCACGGGCGCCGTCGTGGAGCAGCGCCAGTTCGACGGGGGCTGCCTGCGGCTCGCCAGCGCGGGGGGCCGGACCGAGCTCGTCACGATCTCGTCCCCCCGGCAGCGCGGGCCGCAGCACCTGCGCTTGCTCGAGCGCCCGAGCGGTGACCTCGCGCCACGCTGGGACCGGCCCCTGAAGGCCCTGCCGATGCGCCCGCGCGAGGTGCTGCTCGGGCGCGACGTCCTGCTCGTGCTCGGTGGACCTCGGCCCGCCGTGGGCGACACGGCGCTGCTCGAGCGGTCGACGGGGGCCACGCGCTGGTCGGGGCATCTGGGCAGGAACGACGGCGCGCTCGACGAGCGCGGGGCGATCCTGTGGGGCCAAGGTCGCGTTCGGGCCGTGGACCTCGACGGGACTCGCCGCTGGTCGACGACCCTGGAGACCGCCGTCGTGCGCTGCGCGCTCACCGAGGGCCTCGTCGGCGCCAGCGAGTCCCGGTCCCTGACGCGCCTCGACCGGGCGACGGGCCGGCGCCTCGACCGCAGGGCCAGGAGCGCGGGCTCCGAGGTCGCCGGCGCCCGCGGGGCCCTCCTGGGCGCGGGGAGCCACCTCGACTCGCTGCTGTTCGGCCTGCGCCCTGACGGCGGCCTCGCCTGGAGCCTGGACCTCCACGAGCCCTTCGGCTGGTGCATCGCGACCCACGTCGCGCCGCTGCGGGGGCGGCTCCTGGTCGTGCTGCACCTCCTCGATCGGGAGGAGCTCGTGTGCTTCGAGGCCGACGCGCCGCCCGGAGCCAGCGCGCCGCCGGCCGGTCCGGGCCTTCGAGCGGCCGACCCCCCGAGCTCCCCGGCCGCGCGGGCCGCCTCCCCGCGGTAGGAGGCCTCGGCTACAGGCCGCGGGCCCACTCGGGGCGGAGGGTGACCTGGCCCTGCAGGGCGGCGTCGAGGACGGCGAGCAGGCGCTCGCGGTCGCGCGGGAGGCGGCCGCCGAGGGGGAGGTAGTTCGACGCGTGGTTCGTGCGGAAGAGCGCGTCGTCGGGGCGGGCCTCGGCGACGAAGGTCCGCAGCTCGCCGAGCAGCGCCTCGGGGGCGGGGAGCACGAACCGCCCGGTCGCCTCGAGCTTCGCGAGCGGGGTCCCGGGGACCACGGTCAGCGTGAGCGCGGCCAGGAAGCGCGGGTTCATGGCGGTGGCCAGGGCGGCCGAGCCCCGCGCGTGCTCGGCGCTGCGCTCGACCCCGCCGGCGCCGAGCAGGAAGATCGCCGACACGTCGAGCCCGGCCGCCCGCGCCCGCCGGCTCGCCTCGACGTGCTCCTCGACCCCGGCGCCCTTGGCGATCCGCCGGAGCACGACCGGGTCGCCCGACTCCGGCCCGACGTAGACGAGCGCGAGCCCCGCCTCGCGCAGCCGGCGCAGCTCGGCCTCGGGCTTCGCGCACAGGTTCATGGCGGTCGCGTAGCACGAGACCCGGCGCAGCCGCGGGAACGCCGCCCGCAGGGCCCCGAGCAGCGGGAGCCAGTGGTCCAGGTCCATGACGAGCGCGTCGCCGTCGGCGACGAACACCTTCTCGACCTTCGACCCGAGCGCCCGCCGCGCGAGCTCGACCTCCTCGAGCAGCTCCTCGAGCGGCCGGACCCGGAACGCCTTGTCGCGGTACATCGCGCAGTAGGTGCACGCGTTGTGCGAGCAGCCCAGGGTCGCCTGGAGGATCCAGGCGTCCGCCTCCGACGGCGGGCGGTAGATGGTGCCCTCGTAGCGCATGGGGCCCATCGTGCGCGGGCCGCGCCCGGGTGTCGAGCGAGGGCGAGGCGGTCGCAGGCCGCAGGGCCGCCCGGCCCCCCCGTCGGTCGTCCGGGCCGCCGCGCCTCCGTCGGCGCTCGTCGCCGCGGGAGGGCCGCCGGTCCGTCGCCGAGGCGCGGCGCCCGGGCGAACGCGCAGGAGGGAGGCTCAGATCCACGCAGCGTGGATCATGCCGACCGTGACGCACTCGCTGCGCTCGAGCTCGACCCGGGCGAACGGCGGCGCGAGCCGGAAGCCGTGGGCCTCGAGGCGCGCGAGGATGGCAGCCGGCGAGGTGCCGGCGCGCTCGAGCCAGGCCCGGTTCAGCTCGACGAGGATGGCGCGGACCTGCCCCGCGGCCAGCAACCCCTCGGCCCCGACGAGCGCCCGCTCCTCGAAGCCCTCGATGTCGAGCTTCAGGAGGTCGACCCGGCGACCCGGCCAGGCCGCGGCGCAGCGGTCGAGCGTGTCGACCTCGACCTCGGTCACCGCGCGCCCTGCGGGCGAGGCGAGCAGCGAGGGGGTGTGGTTCTCCGGGTCCGGGGCCGGGAGCGCGAGGCGCCCGGGCGAGTCCCCGATGGCCTCCGCCCGCACCTCGACGTGCCGCCAGCCGTTGTCGGCGACGAGCGCCCGCAGGCGCTCGAGCGCGTACGGGCTCGGCTCGAACGCCGTGACCCGGCCGCGCGGGCCGACGAGTCCGGCCGCAAGGGCGACGAAGTAGCCCACGTTCGCGCCGACGTCCACGAAGTGATCGCCGGGGCGGAGCCAGGCCTGGACGAACGCCGTCTCGGCGGGCTCGAACGCGCCCATGTACACGTGGCGCTGGATGTGCTCCGACAGGTCCAGCCGCATGCGGGCCCCGTGGATCGTGGCCTCGCGAACGCCCCGTCGCGGGAGGAGGGCGCCGAGGAGGCGCGCCTTCCCCCGGAAGCGGAGGGGCCGGAGGAGCGCGACGAGGGCGCGCCGCATCAACGCCTTCGCGCCTTGCCACGCCCCGCGCGGGCCTCCACCGAGCCAGCGGTCGACCCCTCCGGCGTCGGCCGGGGTCCCTCGAGGAGGAGCGTCGACGCGAGCGCCTCGGCCGCGCGGTCGTTCATGAGCCCTCCGCCTCCGCCCGAGCGAGCACGTACACGTGGCAGCTCCCGCCCTTGTAGCCGCGGACGAAGGGGGCCACGAGCCCGGCGAGGAGTCGCGACGACCACCTCGTGGCGGCGGGGCCGCCCGCAGCGTGATGCTCGAGGACGCGGAGCCCGGCCCGCGCGCAGAGGCGCCGGAACAGGAGCGTGTGCATCGGGCTGATGTGCGTCGGGTCGTTGAGCCGCGCGTCTTCGCCGAACATCCGCAACTCGCCGGTCGCGAGGAACCGGAGCCGCGCCCCGACGCCTTCGACGTTGGGGGTCGTGAGGACGAGCCGCCCGCGCGCGTGGAGGAGGGCGGCGCACTGGCGGAGGAAGTCGGTCGGACGCTCCAGATGCTCGATGACCTCGATCGCCGTGACGAGGTCGAAGGGACCACCGAGCGCGCCGGCGAACTCGCGGTCGAGGTCGAGCGCGACGAACCGCGCGCCCTCGAGCCGGAAGCGCTCCGTCGCCCGATCGGCGCAGGTCAGCGAGTACCCGCGCCGCATCAGGCGCTCCGCCCAGGCCCCCTCGCCGCAGCCGAGGTCGAGCACGCTCGCGGGCGGCGGGACCCGGGCGGCGGCGAGGCGCTCGACCTCGGCGTGCAGCCCGGCGGCCGTCATGGGACGGGCAGGGCCCGCCCCGGCCGGCGGGCGCCCTCGGGGCCCGCCGCGGCCGGGCTCGCCGGGCTCGGCGTCGAGGCGCTGCTCCGGCATGGCGTCCCGTCCTCCTCGCCAGCCCCGGGCCGGGCGCCCCGGCGAGCTGGCCGGATGTTCGCACGACACGCCCGCCCAGGCGCGCAGCAGGGCCTGGCAGACGTCGTGGGCCGGCGCGCGCCCGCCGGGGCGCGTGGCGACCGCGCCGGTGCGCCGCCCGTCGAGGCGCCCGGCAGGGCCCCGCGCTTATGATGCGCGGCCTCGGGCTGGGGGATCGCGTGCGTCACGCCTGGACCGGGAGCGTGGTGGTGGCGGCGACGGCTGCGGTTGCCGGCCGCCTCGACTCCCCGCGGGGGCGTCCGCTCGGGCCTCTGCCCTCCTCGCCCGGCGCCGGGTCGTCGCCGGGCGAGCCGGCCGGCGGAGTCCGGGCGGGTCCGTCGCGCCGACCCGGCGCGGAGGACCGTCCCGCCGCCCGCCCTCCCGTCGAGCGACGCGCACCTCCCGCCGCGCCGGCCCGCGCGTGACGGCGCCACAGGAGGTGGCGGCGCGCGAGCTCGGCGGCCGCGCGCGGCGCGGAATCGGGCTCTTGCTCACGCGCCACGCCGTCACGCAGGCGACCTCCCTCGTGACGGGCATCGTCGTGGCCCGGAGCGTGCTCCCCGAGGAGCTGGGCCGCTACTTCGCCGCGTCGGCCGTCCTGGGCGCGCTCAGCGTGCTCGTCGACCTGGGGATCGCGGCCCGCCTCGTCCAGCGGTCGGAGGGGCTCGAGGCGCGCGAGCTCCGCCTCGCCCTCACGCTGCAGCTCGTCGTCGCGATCGCCTTGCTCGGCGGCATCCTGTTCGCCGTGCGCGGGGTCGAGGCCGCCGGGGTGGCCCACGACGCCGAGCTGGTGGGCCTGCTCCTGCTCCTCGCGCTGGACCTCGTCTACCAGGCGTGGCGCTCCGTCCAGGCCATCGAGCTGGAGCGCCAGCTCCGCTACGAGCGCCTCGCACCGGTCGAGCTCTGCGAGCAGCTCACGTTCGCGATCACGTGCGCCGCCTTCGCCTTCGCGGGATGGGGCGCCTGGTCGTTCGTGTGGGCCACGTGGCTCCGCGGCGCCGCAGGGGCCATGACGCTCTGCGGCGCATCGACCTCGCTGGCGTGGCCCACCTGGAGCCTCGCCGGAGCCCCGGCGATCCTGCGCGCAGGGCGGCCGTTCCAGGTCGCGAGCTTCTTCCAGGGGCTCGCGGGCTGGACGAGCACGGCCGTCGTCGCGGCGGCCCTGGGCCCGGCGGAGCTCGGGCTCGTGAACTGGGCCGCGGGGCAGGCGCGGCGGCCGCTCCCCCTCGTCGGCATCTTCGCCCGCGTGGCGTTCCCCTACTTCTCGCGCCTCGAGTCGCCGGAGGCCGTCACCGCGGCGATGACCCGGCTCGCCTCGGCCGTCCTCGCGGGGCTCGGCCTGTGGATCGCGGTGCTCGTGGCCGCTGGGGAGCCGGCGGTGCGCTTCCTGTTCACGGAGCGCTGGACGCCGGCCGTGCCGGCCATGATCGCCTACGCCGCGACGCTGGGGCTCGACGCCCTGATCTGGCTCGCCGCGGCCGCCCAGAACGCCCGTGGGCTCGTCTACCTGGCGACGCGACGGGCTGCCGCGCGGACCGCTGCGACCATCGGCATCACGGTCCCCCTCCTCCTCACCTGGGGGCACATGGGGGCGCCGGTGGGCTACTTCATCGCGGTGCTCGTGACCCTGCCGCTCAGCTTCGCGGGGCTCGGGCCCGGGAGCCTCGCGAGGACCCTCTCGTCGGCAGCCTGGGTCGCCGCCCCGACCACCCTCGCGGCGCTGCTCGGCGCCTGGGCGGGCTCGTCCGCGCTCGGGCCGGCCGAGGGCGCCCTGGCGGCGGTGGGCGTCGCCGCGGCGACCTACGCGCTCGTCGCGTGGGCGATCTGTCCGCGGGAGGTGCGCGAGGCCGCGGACCTCCTCCTCCGGCGCGCGCCCGGGTCTTCGGCGCCGACCGAGGGCCCCTCGTGAGCACCGGCGCGCAGCTCGTCGCGCGCGTGCGGCTGCTCCTCTCCGGCGCCGCGCGGCTCGGCTACGTCGGGGCCCCGGCCGCCGCGTCGAACCTGGGAGACGCGCTGATGCGGCGCGCCGCCGCGCGCGTCCTCGCCCCGTTCGGGCTGGCCGACGTCGTCCACGCCCGGAGCGAGCGCCGCCTCCGGCGGGCCAGGCTCGGGGGGCCGGAGTTCTTCCGGGGGGTCGCCGTGGGCGGGGGGACGCTCCTGCATCCGGCCACGGCCCCGCTCGTCGAGGAGCTGCTCGCGCAGGGCGTGCCCCTCTTCACGCTGGGGACGGGGGCGGGCTCCTGGGGCTATGGAATGACCGACGCCACGCCCCTCGAGGTCTGGCGGGGCCTCCTCGGAGGGTTCACCCGCATCGGGGTGCGCGGGCCGCGGTCCAGGGCGGCGCTCGAGGCGGTCGGCTGCCGAGGGGTCGAGGTCGTGGGCGACCTCGCGCTCGTGGAGACGCCCAGGGAGCTCCCCCTCGAGGCGCCGGGGCGCCGCCTGTTCGGGCTCAACGTGCTCCCCCCGGAGGACGGCGCTCCCTCCGCGCGGGACCTCCGCGCGGCGCTCGCGCCGCTCGTCCGAGCGCTCGTGGACCGCGGGTGGACCCCCGTCCCCTTCGCGATGGACGCGCCGGATGCCGCGGCCACGGCGAGCACGCTCTCGCTCGCGGGCGGCCCGACGCCACCCGTGGCGCGTCCGCGCTCGCTGCGCGCGCTGCAGGCGCTCCTCGCCCCCTGCGACTTCTCGGTCGCCTGCCGGCTGCACGCCGCCGTGTTCTCGACCACGGTGGGGGTGACGCCGCTCTCCCTGGGGTACCGGCAGAAGTGCGCAGACTTCATGGAGTCAATGGGCCTCGAGCGTTGGCTCCTCGATGCGTCGCAGCCGCTCGGACCCGAGCAGCTCGTCCCGCTCGGCCTGGAGCTCGCTGAGGAGGCAGCGGGGGCCCGCCGTGACGTGCACCGGCGCGCGCTCGACTACAGGGCGCGGCTCGAGCGCTACGCCGCGGAGGTCCTGGCGACGCTCGTCCGACCTGCGTGAGCCGACGCGTCCGGGGCCCACGCCGCGCCGGGTCGCCCGGGCTCAGGGCGGGAGCGGCTCCCCGCGTTCGAGGTGGCTCAACTGCTCCACCGTGTCGACCGCGTACCAGGTCTTCGGGTAGACCCGCGAGCAGTAGAGCTGGCGCGCCTCGATCAACGCGCGCCAGACGGCGTAGAAGTCCTCGGCCGGGCCGGCCAGGGCGGCCACCCGGCGCGGGTTGAGCACCTGGATCCCGGAGCAGTAGGTCTCGGTGGGCGAGGCGCGGTCGAGCCGCGTCACGCGCTGGTCCTCGTGCGTGATGTAGTCGCCCTCGATCCCCGCGACGGGACGGACCGGCACGACCATGCAGGCCGGCTCGCCGAGCTGTGCGTAGTCCTCGGCGAGCAGGCCGAGGTCGAGCTCGACGACGTTGTCGCACGTGAGCACCGCGACGGGCTCGTCGAGGAGGGCCACGAGGGTGTGCGCGATCCACCAGGCGTTGCCCTTGCCGTCCGTGTTGAGCACGGTGCTCACGCCCTCGCCGATCACGTGGTCGGCGAGGACGTTGCCCTTGTAGCCCACGGTGATGTGCACGTGGTCGACCTCCGCGCGCAGCCGGCGGATCCCCCGCGCGATCAGCGTGCTGCCCCGATACGGGGCCATCGGCTTGGGCACGACCGCCGTGAGCGGCATCATGCGGAGGCCGCGACCCGCGGCCATGATCAGGGCGTGCCGGATCCGCCTCAAGCGTCCAGCTCGGGCGGCGGCGCGCTGATCAGGGCGTGGATCTCCTCGGCGGTCAGCCGCGGGGCGTTCTCCGTCGACACGGCCCCCGGGACGGGGCGCTCGGCGCGCACGTTCGGCGTGATCACGTAGTAGGGTCGCCCGTCGAGCTCGACCGCCGTCGTGAACGGCACCTCGACCTCGCCGAAGAGCTGCTCGTCCGGGTGGTCGCCGGGGCGCGGGGCGATCTGCTCCCATCGTCCGCCGAGCCGGGTCGTCCACACGTCGAGCACGTCCCGCATCCGCGCCGCCTTCATCGGGCAGGTCAGGACGCGCCCGCCCAGGCGATCGACGCGCTCGAGCGCCGTCACCACCAGGCGCGCCGCCTCCTCGCCGGTGAAGAAGAAGCGCCGCGAGTCCGGCGCGGTCGAGCCGAGCACCCCCGTCTCGCGGTGCATCCGCCGCCAGATGGGGAGCACGGAGCCCGTCGACCAGACGATGTTCCCGAACCGGACGCAGGCGAACCGCGTGGCGGTCTTCCCGTCGAGCAGGCAGTACATCCGCTCCATGAGCGCCTTCGAGAGCCCGTAGAGGTTCTTGACTGGCGGCGCGGTCTTGTCCGTGGAGACGCCGATCACGGTCTCCACCCCGAGCTCCATCGCGACCCGCGCGACGTGCTCGGAGCCGACCACGTTCACATCCACGCACTCGAAGGGCTGCCGCTCCGCGAGGTCGACGTACTTCGTCGCGGCGGCGTGGACGACGACCTGCGGGCGGACCTCGAGGAACGTGTCGCGCACCGACTCGAGTCGCGCCACGTCCATGGGCAGAGCCGGGCATCCGGTCGCGTGCTGCGCCTCCGCGTTCTGCTTGCCGCTGCGCGCGGCGAGGACGACCCGGTGCGTGCCGCGGAGCGCCAGGGCGAGGCGGCGGCCCAGGAACCCGGTGCCGCCCGTGATCAGGACCGTCTTCTCGCTCACGAGGCAGCGATGCTATCACGCGCCGAGCGCCGGCTCGCGAGGCCGTCGTCCGTCCCGGCCTGGCCGCCGCTCGAGGTGGCCCTCCTCGTGCATGATGTCGCTGGCCGAGCGGCGGCGGCCGGGAGGCGTCCACGGTGAGCGAAGTCGCGGCGCGCCCCGTCGTCACGCTCTGCGCCAACGCGACGGCTGGCGTGGGCGGTCAGGGCGCCGACCTGGCCCACATGATCGACGCCTACGCGGGGTGGGCCGACCTCGTCGTGCACTCCCGCGGGCCGGAGGCCTCGCCCGCCGTCGCCGAGCCGCGCCTGCTGCGCGAGGTGCGCCGGCTACCGGGTCTCCGGCGGCGCCGCGACTGGTGGACGCTCGCGAGCGACCTGCAGCTCGATGGGGCCACGGCCGGCCTCGTCACGCGGCGGCACGCGGGCGGGAGGGGCGTCGTGCAGGGGGCGGTCGGGAGCTGCGCCTGGACGCTCGCGGCCGCGCGGCGCGCCGGCGCGCGGACGATCCTCGACTGCGTGAACCATCACATCGACGACCTTCGGGAGCACGTCGAGGGCTCGTGCCGACGGATGGGGGTCCGCCCGTTCCTGTCGCCGACGATGATCGCGCGCGTCCGGCGCGAGTACGCCGAGGCCGACGCCATCCGCGTGATGTCCGCGCGCTCGCGGGACTCGTTCCTCGAGCGCGGCGTCGCGCCCGCGCGCGTCTTCGTGGCCCGCCCGCCGCTCGACGTGGACGCCTGCCCTGTCGCGTCCTTCCAGGCGCCGGTGTTCCGGGTCATGTTCGTCGGGCTCCTCGAGCCCTGGAAGGGCTTCGACCTCGCCATCGAGGCGTTCACGCGCGCGGCCATCCCCGACTCCGAGCTCGTCCTGTGGGGCGGCCCGGGCTCGCGCGCCGCCTCTCGGCTGCTCGCGCGCGCCCTGGTGGGCCCCGCGCGGATCGTGGTCCGGCCGGAGTCCGTGCACGCCGTCGGGTTCGCGGCATCCTACGGCCAGGCGAACGTGCTCTTGCACCCCGCCCTCACGGACGGCTTCGGGCTCGTCGTGGCCGAGGCCATGGGCTGCGGGTTGCCGGTGATCGTGGGTGAGAACGTCGGGGCCGCGGAGCTCGTCACCGAGGGGGAGAGCGGGTTCCTGGCGCCGCCCGACGACGTCGACCTGCTGGCCGCGCGGCTGCGCGAGCTCGCGGCGAGCCCCGGCAAGGTCCGCGCGATCGGCGCCGCCGCCCGCGAGGCGGCCCGCGGGCTCCGAGGCGACGAGTTCCGGGCGCGGATGCGCGCGGCGGCGTCGGGTGGCTAACCCTGGCGTGGGGCGGGCCTCGACGCGGCGCCGCCCTGGCCGGTCGGGTGCAGGTCGTGCCGTATCATTTGCCCGAGGGGCTCGCGCCCGAGCGACCTCCGCGCAGGCGCTGCGCGTGCGCGGCGAGAGGGGGCGCGAGCGGGCGAGCTCGCCGAGGGGGCGAGGCGCGCGGCGACGGTCCAGGGGGAGTCGGTTGGAGGCTCGACGCGAGGTCCGGGATGGGCCGAGCCGCATGGACCCGACCGCGGCTTGTGCGCCGGGCGGCGCCAGCCTGGCGTCGCGAGGGCGCGGCCTCGCCTGGCGCGAGGGGCCGACCCGCGGCAGGCGCGCGGTGTGGTGATCCGCCGCGCCCTCCACGCATACCCGGGCAACATGTTCGGGGGGGTCGAGACCGCGCTCGTCGCGCTCGCCCGCACATCGGGCCGGTGGGACCACGAGTTCGCCGTCTGGTGGGATGGCGACCTCGCCGCGACGCTCTGCGCGGCGGGGCGACGAGTCCACGTCCTCGGTCCGAGCCGTTGGCGACGGCCCTGGACCGTGGCGCGCGCCCAGGCCCGCTTCGCCGGCGCCGTGCTGCGCGGTCGGCCCGACGTGGTCGTCACGCATGGCGGGTGGGCCCACGCCATGGTGGGGCCGGTCGCGCGGGCGCTCGGCCGGCGGCTCGTGCACTTCGTGCACGGCGTCCCGGGGCGCCCGACCTGGCTCGAGCGGGCCGCCATGGCGGTCGTGCCGGACCTCGTGCTGGCCAACGGCCTCGTCGTGGCGCGGGCGCTCTCCTCCTCGCGCGTCCGCTGCCCCATGGCCGTGCAGCGCTGCCCCATCGAGCGCCCGCTCGACCTCGACCGCGCCGCCGAGCAGGAGGCGCGCCGGACCCTGCGCGCGGTCGAGGGCGCGCGCGCCCAGGACTTCGTCATCCTGCTGGCCGCGCGCCTCGACGAGTGCAAGGGGCACGCCGTCCTGCTCGACGCGCTCGCGCGCATCCCCGGCGTCCCCTGGGTCGCGTGGATCGCGGGCGCGGCGCAGGCTCCTGCCGAGGCGGCGCTGCTCCGCGCGCTCCGGGCGCGCGCGGCGCGGTCGCTGCCGGGCGAGCGCGTGCGCTTCCTCGGGTTCCGCGCGGACGTGCCGGCGCTCATGGCCGCGGCGGACGTCTACTGCCAGCCGAACGTCGGGCCGGAGTCCTACGGGATCACCTTCGTCGAGGCGTTGGCGCGCGGCCTCCCCGTCGTGACGTCACCCATGGGCGGGGCGCTCGAGACGGTGACCCCGGAGTGCGGCGCCCTCGTCCCGCCCGAGCCGGCGGCGGTCGCCTCGGCGCTCGCGCGGCTCGCCGACCCCGTCGTCCGGGCCGAGGCCGCCCGGCAGGCCCGCGCCCGCGGCCTGGCGCTCGTCGACCCGGTGGCCCGCGTGCGCGAGCTCGAACAGAAGCTCGAGGCCCTCCTCGACGGCTGGCCGGTCCCCGGGGCCGAGGTCAGCCCTCGAGCAGGACGGCTGCCGTGAACGCAGGCGGTCGCTCCCGGCGATCGCGCGCCCGCGACCACCGGGAGCGCGGCAGCGGGCGACCTCGGGTCCGCCGTAGCTCGCAGCGTTGGAGCGGGCGCTTCGGGCGCGTACGATCGAAGGGCCCGCTCCGCGCGCCGGGCGAGGAGCGGCCCGGGGGGCGGCGACGCGAGGAGGAGGCGCCTGAACATCGCGATCGTCACGCACGACGTGCATCGCGCCGACGGGCAGGCACGCGTGAACCTGGAGCTCGCGCGGCACGCCCTGGCAAAGGGCCACCGGGTGACCCTGGTCGCGAACCGGGTGGACTCGAGCTTGCTGGAGGCAGGCGCGGAGTGGCTGAGGGTGCCGGTCCGCGTCCCGCGACCGCACCTCCTGAAGGTGAGGGAGTTCGCGCGCAACGCGACGAGGCTCCTCGCCGGACCTCGTCCGTCGTTCGACCTGCTCCACGCCAATGGCTACGTGCTCGACCGTGACCACGACGTGAACACCGCGCACTTCGTCCACGCGGCCTCGCGGCGCCGCGAGGCTGCGTGTCGGACGCCGGAGGGGCGGCTCACCCGCGCCTATCGCGCCGTCTACGCGCGCTTGAACGCGAGCTGGGAGCGGCGGGCGTTCGCGGGCGCCGAGCGGGTCATCGCGGTCTCGCCGCTGGTGGGCCGGGAGCTGGTGGATGTCGGCGTCGAGCCCTCGCGCATCGTCGTCGTGCCGAACGGCGTCGACCTCGACGAGTTCTGCCCCGGGCCAGGCGACCGCCCCTCGCTCGGACTCCCGTCGGGGCCCCCCTTGGCCGTCTTCGTAGGCGCCCAGCGCTCGGGCCGCAAGAACCTCACGACCCTGCTCGAGGCCCTGACCCGGCTGCGGGAGCTCCACCTCGCCGTGGTCGGGGACCTGAAGGGGTCTCCCTACCCCGCGCTCGCCGCCAGGCTCGGCCTCGGGCAGCGCACGCACTTCCTCGGCGCACGCCGGGACGTGGCCGACATCTTGCGAGCAGGTGACGTGTTCGTCCTGCCGTCGACCTACGAGCCCTTCGGGCTGGTCTTGCTCGAGGCGATGGCGACGGGGCTCCCCGTCGTCACGACGTCGACGGTGGGCGCGGCCTACCTCGCGGAGCAGGCGGGCGGCCTGGTCCTCGGCGACCCCACGGATGTCGATGCCCTCGCCGGTGCCCTCGATGGGCTCCTGGGAGCTCCGGCGGCCAGGCGAGACCTCGGCGCGCGCTGCCGCGCGGTCGCCGAGGAATGCTCGTGGTCCAGCGCCGGCGACCGGACCCTCGCGGTCTACCGCGAGCTCCTCGCCGCCCGCGGGAGGCGCGCGTGAGGGTCTCCTTCCTCGTGCACGGGCCGCCTGGGGCCGCCCTCGACGCGCGGGTGCGCGGCATGACGTGTGGCTGGGAGGCGCGTCACGACGTGCGCGTGCACCACCGGGGCCCCCGCAAGGTGCGCGCGATCGGCGCGCTCTGCCGCGCCTTGCGGGCCGACCGGCCGGACCTCGTCTGCGTGGTCGATGCCGGCTTCAGCGGCGTCCTCGCCGCGGCGCTCCACCGCGCCCTCGGGCGGAAGCGTCCGCTCGTCCTCGACACCGGCGACGCGATCGGGGCGCTGGGCCGCGCGCTCGGCCGGACGGGGCTGGCGGCCACGGCGACGGATGCGCTCGAGGCGATCGCCCAGGGCCTCGCCGCCCGCATCATCGTCCGCGGGACCGCCCATCGCGACATCCTGCGCGCTCGCGGGCTCCTCGCCGTCGACGTCGTGCCGGATGGCGTCGACTGCGAGCGGATCCGTCCCGTCTCGCGGGAGGCCGCGCGTGCCGCCCTTGGGCTGGACGAGGCGCTGACCGTAGGGGTGCTCGGATCGCTGACCTGGACGCCCCTCCACGGGCTCGTCTACGGGTGGGACCTCGTCGAGGCGCTGGCCGCGGCCCGCGACCTCCACATCCGCGGGCTCGTCGTGGGCGATGGCGACGGGCTCCCGCGCCTGCGCGCGCGCGCCGCCGACCTCGGCGTCCTCGAGCGGGTCGAGTTCCTCGGCCGGCGCCCGCTCGAGGAGCTCCCGCCGATCCTCGCCGCGGGTGACGTGTGGCTCTCGACGCAGTCGAACGACCTCGTGGGGCAGGTCCGGACGACGGGGAAGCTCCCGCTCTACATGGCAGCCGGCCGCTTCGTGCTCGCCACGGATGTGGGTGAGGCCCGCCGCCTCCTTCCGGCCGCGATGCGCCTCCCCTACGAGGGCGCGTACGACCCGGCCTGGCCGGCGCGGCTCGCCGCGCGCCTGCGCGCGCTGGCGGCCGACCGCGCGGCTCTCGACGCAGGGACCTCGCTCCGCGCGGTGGCCGAGCGCGAGCTCGACTTCCGCGTCCTCGGGCCCCGCTACGAGGCCGCGCTGCTCCGGGCGCTGGAGGGCGGACGATGACGGGCCGCACGCTCAAGGTGTGTCACCTGGGCAAGTACTACCCGCCCGCGCGCGGCGGGATCGAGACCCACGTCGCGAGCCTGGGGCGCGCGCAGGCGGCGCTGGGCGCGACGGTGCGCGTCCTCTGCGTCCAGCACGCCGACGCCGCCGGCCGCGACGTCTCCTGGCGCCTCCTCGCGCGCACGCGGAGCGCGCGCGCGCCCGACCCCGGCGGCGACGGGGTCGAGGTCGTCCGGCTCGGCCGCCTGGCGAGCCTCGCGCGCCTCGACGTGGCGCCCCGCCTCGTGGCGGCGGTCCGCGAGGCGGCGACCTGGGCGGACGTGCTGCACCTTCACGTGCCGAACCCCACCTTCCTGCTCGCGCTCGCCGCGCTGAGGGGGCGGGGGCCGGCGCTCGTCGTCACGCACCACAGCGATGTCGTACGCCAGCGCCTCCTGCGCCTCGCCGTACGGCCGTTCGAGGAGGTCGTCTACCGCCGCGCCGCCGCGATCGTGGCCACGAGCCGCGCCTACGCCGACGCATCCCCGCTCCTGCGCGCGTTCGCCGGCCGGGTGCGCGTGATCCCGCTCGGCATCGACGTCCGGGCCTGGGCCGAGGCCCCGGACCCCCTCGCGCTCGCGACGCTCCAGGGCCGGCTCGCGCCCCCGGCCGAGGAGCCCCTCTGGCTCTCCGTCGGGCGACTCGTCTACTACAAGGGCCTGGCGACCGCGCTCGAGGCGCTGTCGGCCGTCCCCGGCCGGTGGGCCATCGTGGGCGAGGGGCCGGAGGGGCCGGCCCTGCGGGCGCGGGCGGCGCGCCTCGGGTTGGCGGGGCGGGTGGTGTGGCTGGGCGAGGTCGACCGGGGGGCGCTGCGGGCCGCGTACCACCAGGCGACGGCGCTCTGGTTCCCGAGCGACGCCCGGAGCGAGGCGTTCGGGCTCGTGCAGGTCGAGGCGATGGCCGCGGGCTGCCCGGTGCTCAACTGTGCGGTCCCGGGCTCCGGCGTGCCCTGGGTCGCTCCCCATGACGAGGCCGCCCTCACCGTCCCGGCCGGGGATGCGGGCGCGTTCGCGGCGGCGGCCCGCCGCATGGCCAACCCTGCCGTCCGGGCGCGCCTCGCGGAGGGGGCCCGCCGCCGCGCGGCCGCGTTCGATCAGGCCGCCCTGGCGGAGGCCACGCTGGGGCTGTATCGAGAGGTCGTGACCCCATGAGCCCGGCGCGCCCCTCTTCGCCGCGAGCCTCCGCCTGGCCCGCCCGCCGCGCGCATGGCTGACTCGACCTGGTCGCTGCTCACCGGCGAGTACCCCCCCGACCCCGGCGGGGTGAGCGACTACACCCGCGTCCTCGCGCGGGCGCTCGCGGTCGCCGGGGACCGGGTCGAGGTCTGGGCGCCCGAGTCGCCGCACGGCCCCGCGCCGGAGGACCCGGGGGTGATGATCCGGCCCCTCGTGGGGCTGCACCCCGGGCCGGGCCTACGGCCGCTCGAGCGGGCGCTCGCGGCTGGCGGGCGGCGATTGCTCGTGCAGTTCGTCCCGCACGCGCTCGGCCTGCGCGGCGTGAACTTGCCCCTCTGCGCCTGGCTCGCGCGCCGGCGCCCCTGGGTCATGTTCCACGAGGTGCACTTCCCCTGGACGGGCCCGCTCCGCTGGCGCGCGCGCAGCGCGCTGACGGTCGCGATGGCCGCCGTCCTCGCCTCGGGTGCGGCCCGCTCGTTCGTCTCGATCGCGGCGTGGATCCCGCTGGTCGCGCGGCTCGACCTGCGGCGGCGCAGCCCGAGCTGGGCGCCGGTCCCCAGCAACCTCCCGACCAGCGCTTCGGCCTCCGCCGTCGCGGCCGCCCGTGCCGGGCTCACCGGGGGCGAGGAGCCCGCCACCCTCGTCGGCCACTTCGGGACGCACGGGGCCTGGTACCGCGAGCGCCTCGCCTGGCTCGCGCCCTCGATCCTCGCCGGCGACGCGCGCCGGCGCCTCGTCCTGCTCGGGCGCGGCGCCGAGGCCGCGCGCCTCGCGCTGGTCGCGGGCGGGGCGCTCCCCGCCCGCGTCGTCGCCCCGGCCGTCGAGGCGCCCGACGCGCTCGCCGCGCACATCGCCGCCTGCGACCTGCTCGTCGAGCCTTACCCCGATGGCGTCAGCGCGCGGCGGGGCTCCACGATGGCCGGGCTCGCGCTCGGGGTCCCCGTCCTCACGAACGTCGGCCGGCTCACGGACCCGACGTGGGTCGAGGCCGGGGTCGCGACGGGCGACCTCGCGGCGCTCCCCTCGCTCTGCGCGAAGCTGCTCGGCGAGCCCGCGACGCGGCAGGACCTCGCGCGCCGCGGCGCGGCGCTGTACGAGGCACGGTTCGCGGTCGAGCACACCGTGGCGATGCTGCGGCGCGCAGCGGACGAGGAGGCCCGGGCGTGACCACCCTGCGGGTCGGGGTCGCGGCGCGCTGGGGCCGGGTCGTGGGCGGGGTCGAGGCCCATCTCGAGCTGGCGCTCACCGGGCTCGCGGCTCGCGGCCACGCGGTCGCGCTCCTCGTCGAGGGCGACGGCCCGGTCGATCGCAGGCCCCTCCGGCTCTCCCCGGCCGTCCACGTGCTGCGCGGGGCGTCGGCCCTCGCGGCCTTCGCGGCCTGGGGCCCCCAGGTCCTCTACGTCCACGGGGTCGAGGACCTCGCGCTCGAGCGCTCGCTGCTCGAACTCGGCCGCCCGTCGGCCGCGTTCGTCCACGACTACGCGAGGACCTGTGTGAGCGGGGTGAAGGCCTTCGCCTGGCCGACCCCCAGGCCGTGCGGCCGCCCGCTCGGACCCGTGTGCCTCGGGCTCTACCCCGTGCGCCGGTGCGGCGGCCGGAGCCCCGCCACGATGCTCGTCAGCTTCATGGGCGCCCGGGCGCGGCTCGCGCTCCTCCGTCGCTACGCGCGCGTGCTGACCCACTCCGGGCACATGGCGGAGGAGCTCGCGCGGTGCGGCGTCCTCCCGGCGCGCGTGCGCGTGGTCCCGTTCGGGGTGCTCGAGGACGCCACGGTGGCGGGCGGCCCGCCGGCGCTCGTGGCGCGCCCGGCGGGCGGTACGGCGACGGTCGTCGCAGCTGGGCGCATGGTCCGGCACAAGGGGTTCTCGACCCTCGTCGAGGCGATCGCGTGCCTGGCCCCGGATCGACGCCCGGCGCTCGTCCTGGTCGGAGACGGCCCGGAGCGGGCGCGCCTCGAGCTGCTCGCCCGCGCGCGCGGCGTCCGATCGACCTTCACGGGCTGGCTGGATGGTGGCGCGCTCGAGGGCGTCCTCCGGGGCGCCGACCTGCTCGCCCTGCCGAGCCTCTGGCCCGAGCCGTTCGGCATGGTCGGCCCCGAGGCGGGGCGCTGGGGCGTTCCGGCGGTGGCCTTCGACGTGGGCGGCGTCGCCGAGTGGCTCGTCGACGGCCGCAGCGGCCGCCTGGCCCCGGGTGACCCGCCGACCGCCGCGGGCCTCGGGGCCGCGATCGCCTGGTGCCTCGCGGATTCCGCACGCCTCGCGAAGCTCCGCCAGGGCGCCAGGGCGGAGGCGGCCCGCTTCACGCTCGGACGTCACCTCGACGCGCTCGAGGCGGAGCTCGGCCAGCTCGCCGGCGGCCGCCGGGATGCACCGTCATGATGCGCATCGCCGTGATCGCGGACCCGCTCGAGGAGGGCTGGCCGAGCATGGACCTCGCGGCCGAGCAGCTCGCGCGCGGCCTCCTCGGGCGCGCCGACGTCCGCTTCCTGCGCCCGCGGCTCCGCGCGCTCGCGAGCCGGCTGCCGCTCCGCGGGCGCGCGGCCGCGGTCGCCTGGAACGCCGACCGGCTCGCGCACAGGACGTGCTCCTACCCGCGCTGGCTCCGCCGGCACGCGCCCGCGTGCGAGGCCTACCACGTGTGCGACCACAGCTACGCCCAGCTCGTCCACGCGCTGCCCGCCGAGCGGACGGGCGTCTACCTGCACGATCTCGACGCGTTCCGCTGCCTCCTCGAGCCCGCGCGCGACCCGCGCCCGGCGTGGTTCCGGTCCGTCGCGAGGCGGGCCCTCCGCGGGCTCGAGCGGGCAGCCGTCGTGTTCCACTCGACGCTGGCGGTCCGCGCCGAGGCGCTCCGCCACGGCGTCGTCGATCCCGCGCGGCTTGTCCACGCGCCGCTCGGCGTCGCGCCGGGGCTGGGGCCGGACGGGCCCGCGGGGGACGGCCAGCCGGGCGACTACCTGCTCCACGTGGGCTCGGCGCTGCCCCGCAAGCGGCTCGACGTGCTCGTGGGCGCGTTCACCTCGGCCGCCCGCGCCCGCCCCGACCTCCGGCTCGTGCAGGTCGGCGGGACCTGGCCGTCTGCGCTGCGGAGGCGGCTCGACGAGGCCGGCCTCTCGGGACGAGTCGAGCAGGTCCGCGGCGTCCCGGTCGCCCGGCTCGCGGCGCTCTATCGCGGCGCGCGCCTGGTCCTCGTGCCCAGCGACGCCGAGGGCTTCGGGCTCCCGGCGCTCGAGGCCCTCGCCTGCGGGGCTCCGCTCCTCGCGAGCGACCTCCCCGCCCTGCGGGAGGTCGCGGGTGCTGCCGCGTCGTACGCCCCGGCGGGGGACCTCGCCGCGTGGGTCGATGCGCTCGGCCGGCTGCTCGACGACCCGGGCCTGCTCCCGCCCCGCCGGGCGCGGCTGGACCGGGCGGCGCACTTCTCCTGGGCGCGGCACGCAGACGCGATCCTCGGGGCCTACGCCCGGCTCGGGCGCGGATGAGCGGGTTGCGCTCGATCGCGTTCGTCACGCCAACGGCGGCGCTCGGCGGCGCGGAGCGGGCCCTGCTCGACCTCGCGGCTTCGCTCCGCGCCGCCGCGCCCGCGCTGCGCCTCGACGCCCTCGTCGGGGAGGACGGGCCGCTCGTCGACGCGCTCCGCGGCGTCGGCGCGGACGCCGCCGTCGTCCCTCTGCCCGCCGCGCTGGCCGCGCTGGGCGAGGGCGGCGGGGGGCGGCGTTGGCTGCGGCTCGGGCGCGGGGCGGCCGCGTCGGCCGGGTATCTCCGGCGGCTGGCGACGGCGCTCGCCGACCGCGCCCCCGACGTCGTGCACACGAACGGGATGAAGGCCCACGTCCTGGGGGCCCTCGTCGGGCCGCCCCGGCCGGTGATCTGGCACATCCGGGACCTCGTCGGGCAGCGCCGCCTGGCCCGGCGGGCGCTGCGGGCCCTGCGCGACCGGGCGCGCGGCGCGCTGGCCGTCTCTGGCCTCGTCGCCCGTGACCTCGCCGCGTGCGGCGTCCGCCTGCCGACCGCGGTGCTCCACGATGCCGTCGACACGGACCGCTTCGCGCCCGACCCGGCCGGCCTCGCGGCGACCCCGCAGGGCCAGCGGCCCCTGCGGATCGGCCTCGTCGCCACCTACTCGCGCTGGAAGGGGCATCGCGTGTTCCTCGAGGCCGCCGCGCGCCTCGGGGGCGACGCGCGGCTCGTGATCGTCGGCGGCCCGATCTACCGCACCGAGGGGTCTCAGCTCGACGAGGGCACGCTCCGACGCTGGGCGGCGGCGGCTGGGGTCGAGGAGCGCCTCGAGCTCGTGCCGTTCCAGGCCGACCTGGTCCCGATCTACCGTGGCCTCGACGTGGTGGTCCACGCGAGCACCACGCCCGAGCCCTTCGGGCTCACGATCGCGGAGGCGCTCTCGTGCGGGCGAGCCGTGGTCGCCGCGGCCGACGCAGGCTGCGTCGAGCTGCTCACCCCGGGGCGCGACCTGCTCGTGGTCCCGGCCGGTGATCCGGCCGCGCTGGCGCGGGCGTTGACCGCGCTTCGGGACGACGCGCCCCGCAGGGCGGCGCTCGGTGCTGCGGGGCGCGCGGTCGCGGTCGAGCGGCTCGGGCGAGGCCGGCTCGGGCCCGCGCTCCTCGCCGCCTACGCGCGGCTGGGCGCGACCCGAGCCACCTGAGGCGGTGCCGCGTGGTGCGCGGGCGGCGGCGAGCCCGCGGGGCCCCGCGACGCCTCCGGTGCGCGCCAGAGCATGCCCATCATCGCGAGCACGAGCGCGGTCTGGGGGATCGAGGTGAGCATGCCCGTCCCGACGAACGCGGTGGCCCAGAGCATGCACACGTACGCCCACACGACGCGGCGCGCCGGCGCGCCGGGTGCTTCCCCGCGCGGGACGCGGAGCGCGGTCGCGCCGACGAAGGCGAGCCAGATCCAGAGCCCGAACAGGCTCTGCTCGAGCGCGATCCGCCCCCACTCGTTCTCCATGCCGATCTGCGGGCGCGCGAGGTCGGAGAGGAAGTAAGGGATGCTCGTCCCTGCGGCGCTCCCGAGCCCCTCGCCGAGGGGGTGCTCGGCGAGCATCTCGAGGAAGTGGAGGTTCGCGCTCCCGCGGAGGCGGCTCGCCACCGCATCCGTGTCGGCGAGCGTGGTGAAGCGCTGGAGGCGATCCGAGGTCGCCACGACCGCGCCCACCGCGAGCGTGAGCGCCACGACGAGGAGCTTGCGTCGGAGCGACGTGCGGAGCTGCAGGACGACGTAGGCGAGCAGCGCGAGCAGGTAGAGCGCGGGCTGCCGCGCGCTGCAGATGAACACCCCGAGGGCCGCGGCGCTGGCGCCCGCCAGGAGCGCCGCCTGTCGCGCCCTCGCGCGGACGATCCGCGAGCCCACCAGGAGCACCGGCAAGCTCGCGACCATCGTCCCCCCGTACGCGTGCGCGTTCGCGAAGACGGCCGGGACGCGGAGCTCGCCGCCGGCGACGTCGCTGGACCGATAGATCAGCTCCGTGACGGAGCTGCGCGGGTAGAACCGGGGGACCCCCAGGGCGAGCTCGGCGAGCGCGAAGGCCAGGGCGCAGAGGTTCAGCGCGGCGAGCGCGAGCGCGAGGCGCTCCACGTCGTCGTCGCGGAGGCGAGCCCCGAGCAGCACGCAGGGGAGGAAGAAGATCGCTGCGCGGAGCCCGACGAGCTGCACGAGGGGGTGCTGGAAGGGGATCAGGAACACGACGCAAGGCCAGCCGATGAGCGCGAGCACCCAGGGGCGGACCGCGCGCTCGCGCGGGTCGCGAGGCCGTCGCCCGAGCGTCGCCGCGTAGAGCCCGAGCAGGGCCGAGTCGAACGAGAAGTGCGTGGCCGGGTCGGTCACGTTCGCGCGCAGGAGCCCGTAGGCGTAGCCCCAGGTGAACAAAAGCGCCAGGCCGCGCCCCAGGTCGCGGCGAGCGGCGGACCAGGTCGTGAACGCGGCCGCGAGGCACAGGAGCGCGCCGATCACGTGGGAGGGGCCGCGCGAGAGGGCGTCATGGCGGCGGAGCGTACCACCCCGCGGCCGCCACGCGCGTCGGGGGCCTCGACGGAGCCCGGGGATCGAGGCCCCGTACGCCGCCTGCCCGGCGGCGGCCGCTCGAGCGCTCCGCGCGGGGGTGACCCCCGCCGCCCTTGAGCCCGCCGTCGCCGGTGGCGGGCGGGGCCGGGCGGGCGACCTCGCCGAGGATCATCAGGGCCCGGCGACGCTGTCGGGGCGCGCGACGCGCGCGAGCGCCGCCTGGAGGGGCTCCGCGAGCGCCTGTCGGACGGCCCCGGGGTCGAGCGGCGGCCGGTCGCAGGCGCGCGTGACCTCGACGGCGATGACCGGCCCGGGCGCGGCGGGCGCGACCCGGACCGCCCACCACTCCGCCGGGGCCGCGTCGAGTCGGTCCGGCTCGATGGTCCACGTGGAGGCGTCCTCGTCGGCCGCGGCGCCGGAGCCTCGCGGGGCGAGATGGACGAGGACGCGCGCGAGGCCGAGCGCCTCCGCGGCCGAGGCGATGGCGGCGCGGACCTCCTCGCGCGTGCCGGCGCCGGCGAGCCCCCTTGCGAGGCGCGCGAGCGCCGCTGCGTCGGGCAGTCCGCCCCTGCCCGCCCCCCGGCGGAGGCCGCCACGCAGGAGGCGTTGGCCGAGCACGGCGAGCTCGACGTATCCGAGCCAACGCAGGGCGAGCGCGGCGAGGAGGACGAGCACCACGATCGCGGCGAAGGCGACGTCGTTGCGCCACGAGCGGGCGAAGGCGGCCGTCGCGGCGAGGAGCGCGGCCGCGAGCCCGAGCGAGGCGCTGATGCGCGGGATGCTGTGACCCCGGGCGAGCAGGACGTGATGGACGTGGCTCTGGTCGCCCTCGAAGTACCGCGCCCCGCTGACGTGGCGCCGCGCGAGCGTAAGCGCCACCTCGATGAGCGGGATCGCGCAGAGGAGGAGCGGGACGTGGAACGACAGCGACCCCGAGTGATTGCGCGCGACCTTGAGCGAGAGGGCCCCGACCGCGAACCCGACCGTCAGGCTGCCGCAGTCGCCGAGGAAGATCCGCGCGGGATGCCAGTTCCAGACCAGGAACCCCAGCAGGGACCCCGCGAGCGCGAGGGCAAGGATCGCGCTCGCGGGGCGATTCCCGAGGATCGCCACGGCCGCGCAGCCGAGGAGCGCGGCCGTTCCGACCGCGCCGAGGAGCCCGTCGAGGCCGTCGATGAGGTTGTGCGCGTTCGTGACCCCGACGAGCCAGAGGATCGTCACGGGCGTGGCGAACGGCCCGAGCGCGAACGGCTCGCCCCAGGGCGTCGCGACCACGTCGATCACGTAGCCGGCCTGCACGAGGAAGCCGGCGGCGACCGCCTCGACGAGGACGCGAGGCGCCGGCCCGAGGCCGCGGAGGTCGTCGAGGAGCCCGACCGCGAAGACGAGGAGGCAGGGCGCGAGGAAGGCGATGAACTCGTCGCGGCCGACTGTCTCGGCGAGCGGCCCCCAGCCGAAGACGGCCCCGTAGGCGAGCGCGCCGGCCGTGAGCCCGAGGAGCACGGCGACCCCGCCGAGCCTCGGCACCGGCGAGGCGTGGACGTGCCTCCCGCCGGGCAGGTCGAGGAGGCCCCTCCGCAGCGCCCAGGCGGCAACCACGCGGGTGAGCACCGCCGAGACGACGGCGCCGCCGATGAGCGCGCCCAGATAGGCGACCCAGGCGTTCACGGGCCTGCTCCTGGCGTCCGACCTCCGCCCGCCGGTCAGGGTAGGCGCCCGGACGATCCCGAGCGAGTCCGAGCGTCCGACAGGCACCCGGTGATCCCTTGGGCGCCTGTGCACGCATGGTCCGAGCGCCGGGGGCGGGTTAGCCTCGCACCGCGCTCGGCTGCCGGGCGCTCGGCGGCCCCTGGGCCGTCTGGAGGCGTGCGCCGTGACGCGGAGCGGGGGGCCACCCGGGCTCCGGGCGCGGCGCGGAGGCGGGGGCGCGGCCGGCGGCAGGCGTCCGCCACGGCGCGCACGATTGGCCGGAGGGGCGCGATGACCGAGACGACTGCTGACCCGGAGGTGCCGTCCGATCCCCCGCGCTCGCTCGTCCCACAGGCCCCGCCGGACCGCCTCACGCGCCGGCGCCTCCTGGGGCTCACCGCGGCCGGGGCCCTGGGCGGCGTCGCCTGGAAGCTGGCCGTCGTCCCGCGGCCGCCGCGCCTGGCCGACCTCGGGCTCTCGGACGCGGCGAAGGCGCTCGTGGCGGAGGCGTGGCGCGGGCTCGACCCGGCGCGCGTGGTCGACGTGCACTGCCACCTGGTCGGGCTCGGCGCGGGGGGCACGGGTTGCACCGTGAACCCCGAGAGCCTGTCCGTGTTCGCGCCCACGCGCTGGATCAAGACGCGCTTCTACAAGGGCGCGTCCGGAATCTACGATGACGCGATCGCCGACCGGCTGTTCGTCGAGCGCCTCGTCGACCTGAGCGAGCACCGGACCCCGCGTGTGCGCACGGTCCTGCTCGCGTTCGACCGCCACCACGACCGGGAGGGCCGACCCGTCGAGGCGCGGACCGAGTTCCACGTCCCCGATGCCTACGCCGCCCAGGTGGCCGGCGCGCGGCCGGACCTGTTCGCGTGGGGCTGCTCGGTCCACCCCCACCGCGCCGACGCGCTCGACGCGCTCGCGCGGGCCAAGGACCAGGGCGCGGTGCTCTGCAAGTGGCTCCCGAACGCCATGGGGATCGACCCCGCCGACCCGCGCTGCGACGCGTTCTACGAGCGGCTCGTGGCGCTCGGGCTGCCGCTCCTCACGCACACGGGCGAGGAGCAGGCCGTCCACGCCGAGGAGGAGCAGGAGCTCGGCAACCCGCTCCGCCTGCGCCGTCCGCTCGCGGCTGGCGTGACCGTGGTCGCCGCGCACTGCGCGTCGCTCGGGCGGAGCGACGACCTCGACGAGCCCGCGGGCGCGGACGGGCGTCGGCCCGACGTCACGAGCTACGCGCTGTTCCTGCGCCTGCTCGGCGAGACCCACCGTGGACGCCTGTGGGGCGACCTCTCGGCCACGACCCAGTTCAACCGCTGCGCGCAGGTCCTCCCGGACCTGCTCCGCAGGCCCGACGTGCAGGCCCGCCTCGTGCACGGCTCCGACTATCCGCTCCCCGCGATCGACCCCGTGATCCGCACGCGGCAGCTCGTCGGCCTGGGCCTCATCGACCCCGCCGAGCGGCCCGTCCTGAACGAGCTGTTCGCCTACAACCCGCTCACGTTCGACCTCGTGGTCAAGCGCCGGCTCCGCGTCGTCGAGGGCGGCGTGGTCCACAGGCTCGCCGACGCCTGCTTCGAGAGCGCGCGGCTGTGGGGCGGGGCGTGATGGCCGCGAGCTCCTACGAGGTCCGGTTCTTCCGCTACGGCGACGGTGGGCTGTGGGGCGGGCACAGCGAGCCCTGGTCGCGGCGCACGCTCACGGCGTAGCTCGCCGAGCAGGGGCTCGCCGTCACGCGGCTCCGCGGCATCGGCCGCGGGTCCCGCCCGTGGCGCTCGTTGATCCTCGCTGCGCGCCGCGCCGGCGGCTGAGGCGCAGCCATGGCGGAGCGCCCGGGGCGCGAGCCCGCGGGGCGGGCGCGTGCACGCTCGAGCTGCTCGCGCGCATCGTCGTCGGACCGGGGCCTCCAGGCGCGGGGCGGGCGCCGCGGGCTCAGGGCGCCGGCGCGCCGAGCGCGCGCTGAAGCGCGTCGACGCGCGCGGCCTCGCGGCGGCGCACGGCGTCCGTGACGGCGGGGAGGTCGGCGGTCGAGACGAGGAGGAGCTCGCCCGAGGTGCTCCGGCCGCGGAGCCCGAGCAGGAGCGTGGTCAGCCAGGCCCGGACCGGGGAGGCGTGCCAGGCGCCGTCGCCGGTCCGGTAGGCATAGTGAAGGACCTGTCGGCGATCGTCGCGCGCGAGCTCGAGCCGGCGCGCGCGGCCCCCGGGCAGCGCGACGTCCTCGGCGCGGAGCGGGGTCCAGCCCGAGACCGCGAGGCAGGTGTCCGGCGCGTGCTCGAACAGGCCGTCCGGGGCGTCGTGGCCGTGGAAGTGGAGCAAGACCGCGGCGCCCACGTCGCGGCCCGCGCCGAGCACGCAGCTCGACCACGCGCTCGGCCGGAGCGACCGCGCGAGCGCGGCCGCCTCCGCCTCCACGGCGGCCTCCGCCATGCCGGGGGCCGGGGCGCCGGCGATCGGATCGCCGGGGGGAGGGCCGAGGGCGCCGGGCAAGGGCTGCGGCTCGCCGCGACACGGCGCGGACGGCCAGGCGGCCACGGCCGCGCCCAGGAGCCCGAGGGCCGCCAGGGTGGCGCGCCGGCGCGCGCTCGCCGGGGGCGGCTCGGGCCGGGGACCGGGCGGTGGCCCGTCG
>JANJTH010000219.1 GCA_024711205.1 Planctomycetota bacterium
GGGCTCGCCGACCCAGCGCTGCCAGGTGGCCTCGACCTCCTCCTGGGCGAGGACCAGGGCGCCCACGCCCGCGAGGGCGAGCTTGTAGAGCGCGCCGCCGAGCCCGCCCGGGGCGGTCGCGGCGTCGTCGGCGGGCGTGTCCTCCCCGGCCGCCGACGCTGGCGCCGCGCTGGTCGCCGCCGGTGGCGGCCCGGCGGGAGGCGCCTCCGGCGGGGTCGGCTCGACCTGGGGCACCACGACCGACCTCCTCGGCGGCCCCTTCCAGGACCCTGAGGGCAAGATACGTCCGGGGCCCTGGGCGCGCAAACCGGGCGCGTCGGCGCCGCGCAAACCGGGCGCGGCGCGCGCAGGCCCGGGCCGAGGGGTCGTGGCGCCGGGCGGGGGCGCGTGGTCCACTCCGCACGCGGCGGCGGCCCGCGCCGACGATCCCCTCGCGGGCCGGGAGGCGACGACGTGGCAGGGAGCATGGGCGAGGGCGAGCCCGGGCGCATCGACGCCGAGTTCGTGCGGGCGCTCGCCCTGGCGCTCGGCGCCGACCGGGTCGACACCTCGGCCGTCGCGCGCGAGGCCTACGCGCGCGACCTCTCGGCGCTCGGGCACCTGGCCTTCGCCGCCGCCGCGGTCCCGGACGCGCCGGGCGGGCCCGGCGCCGCGGCGTCGGGCGGGCTGCGTCCGCCCGACGTCGTCGCGCGCCCGCGCGACGTCGCCGGTGTGCAGGCCGTCGTGCGCCTCGCGGCCGCGCGGCGGGCGCCCGTGATCCCTTGGGGCGCCGGGAGCGGGGTGTGCGGCGGGACGTTCGCGCCGCACGGCGGCGTGGCGCTCGACCTCAAGGGCCTCGACCGGATCGGCCCGTTCGACCCCGAGTCGCAGCTCGTCCGCGTCGAGGCCGGCGTGAACGGGCAGCTCCTCGAGGACTGGCTCGCGGCCCGCGGGTTCACGGCGGGCCACTTCCCCTCGTCGATCACCTGCACGACCGTGGGCGGCTGGGTCGCCGCGCGCGGCGCCGGGCAGCTCTCGACCCGCTACGGCAAGGTCGAGGACATGCTGGCCGGCCTCGAGGTCGTCCTCGCCTCGGGCGAGCTCGCCGCGACCCCGGTCGCCCCGCGCGCGGCGACCGGCCCCGACTGGAACCAGGTCTTCTGCGGCAGCGAGGGCGTCCTCGGCGTGATCGTGGCCGTCACGCTGCGCGTGCAGCGCGCGCCCGCCGTGCGCTGGTTCCGGAGCTGGGAGCTCCCGACGCTCGCCCCGGCGCTCGACGCGGTCCGCGAGCTGCTCCAGCGGGGCGCCCGCCCGGCGGCCGTGCGCCTCTACGACCCGCTCGACACGCTCCTCGTCGCGCGGGCGGGCGACGCGCCGCCGCTCGCCGAGGTCCCCGCGCTCGGGGCGGGCGGGGCCGCTGGAGGCCCCCTCGACGAGGCGCCGCTCGCGCCCGAGTGGCCCGGGAGCGCGTGGTCGCCCCGCGGCCTCCTGGCCGCGCTGCGGGCGGCGCGGGTCGACCTGGGCCACGCGGCGGAGCAGGCCCTCCTCGCCCGGCCGGCGCTCCTGAACCGGCTGACGGGCACGATCCCCGGGGTCGGCTGCCTGCTCCTCCTCACGTTCGAGGGCGACCCGGCGCTCGTCGCGGCCGAGGCGGGCCTCGCCGACGACGTCCTCCGCGCGCGCGGCGCGGTCGACCGGGGGCCCGGCCCCGCGGAGACGTGGTGGCGCAACCGCCTGGCCGTGTCGTTCAAGCAGAGCGCCGTCTACACGGGCGGCGGGTTCGTCGACACCTGCGAGGTCGCCACCCGCTGGAGCCGGCTGCTCGAGCTCCACGACCGCGTGCGCGAGGCCGTCAGCCCGCACGCGCTCGTCATGGCCCACTTCAGCCACGCCTACCTCGACGGGTGCAGCATCTACTTCACGTTCGCGGGCCCGCGCGAGGACCCCGCGGCCACGCGGGCCCGGCACGCGGCGGCCTGGCGCGCCGCGCTCGACGCGACCGTCGCCTGCGGCGCGGTCGTCAGCCACCACCACGGGGTCGGCGTGCTCAAGGCCGACGCGCTGCGCGCGTCGCACGGGCCGCTCCACGACGCGCTCGTGCGCCTGAAGCGCGCGCTCGACCCCGCCGACGTGCTCAACCCGGGCAAGCTCGGCATCCCGCGCCTCGGCCCCTGAGCGACGCGCGAGGGCCGTGCCAGGCCGACCGACCGGAGGGAGGTCGGCCCGGCGCGGGCCGAGCGCGGAGTGGACCTCACACGAGCGCGGACCGGCCACGTGCCGGCGGCGCCGCCGCCCCCGGCCCCCCCCGGCCCCCCCCGTTGGCGCCGGGCCCTCGCGGCCGGTAGAAGAAGGATCCGAGCGAACAGGAGCCCGCCCCGCATGGTCCGTCCGTCCCGTCCGCGCCTCCTCGTGCGAACGCTGGCCCTCCTCGCCGCGGCGGCCTGCGCGGCCTGCTCGGCCCCCGACCCCGCCCCCGAGCCCGCCCCCGGGGACGAAGTCGCGCCCGCGCCCGCGCCCGCGCCCGCGCCCGCGCCTGCGCCAGCGCCAGCCCGCGGGCCGGCGACGGTCACGATCCGTGGCGGCGCGCGGGACCCCGGCGCGCGCGAGGTCGTGATCACGACGAAGACCTTCCCGAAGGCGCTCCTCGACCGCCTCGCGGTCGAGGACCTCGTCGAGGTCGCGCTCCGCCGCGGCGGCTTCGCCCGCGGGCGGGTCTCGTCCATGACCCCGCACGAGCTCACCCTGAGCGCCGAGGGCGGGATCGTGACGACGCTGCGGCCCGACGACGTCCAGCGGGTCGACCTCCTGCATCGCGACACGACGGCGGCGGACGCCGCCCAGGCGGCGGCGCCCGAGGTCCCCGAGGCGGAGCGCTGGCTCCCGCGCTGGTCGGCCGCGTACGCGCTCGAGGGACAGCCGACCGACCTGTGGGGCGGCCACCTCGGCAAGCAGCTCCCGCTCCCGGTCGTCCGCACGTTCTCGCTCGAGCAGCGCGAGTTCGCGGATCGCCGGGAGGGCCCGCTCGCGTTCGGGCCGAGCGCCGGCGTGTTCCAGGCGCGCGAGGGCGACGAGGTCAAGGTCGCGGCCGTGGCCCGCGGCGCCCTCGAGCGCCGGCAGGGCGCGCCGGACCGTCCGCTGGCCGAGGTGTTCGTGCTCCTCGTGCGGCGCGGCGGGACCGTCGAGCGCGTGTGCACCACGACCCCCCTCGCCCCGTCCGACCTCGACCGCGCGGCGCTCGTCCGCTGGCTCGACGAGGAGCCGATGACCCTCTCGGCCTACCGCCAGACGCCCGCCGGCCGCAAGTACGTCCGGGTCGTGCGCGCCCCGGCCAAGACCGTGCGCCTCTACATGCGGCACATCGAGCACGCCCCGTCGCGCCTCGCCCTCCGGGGGCAGCGCGGCCGCGGCGACGCGACGGTCGCCGCGGCCGAGGCGACGATCAAGAAGCTCTACGTCGCCGTCGGCCTGCGCACGGAGCGGGACCTCGACCTCCCGATCGTGTTCGAGCTCGAGTTCCCGATCAGCCTCGGCGGGCTGCGCCTCGTCCACTTCGAGAAGGAGGTCGGGCTCGAGTAGCTCGCGCTAGTCCCAGGCCTTGAGCGCCGGGAGGACGTGCTTGACCCGGCGCTCGTAGAGCAGCCCGAACGCGAGCAGCCCGAAGCCGAACCCGAGGAGCAGCCCGAACGCGGGCAGCTCGTCGTGGAGCTTGGCGAAGTACTGGATCCACAGGTTCAGGAACAGCGCCAGGCTCGCGGCCGCGACGAGCAGCGCGCGGCGCTGCCAGGTGCCGAGCCCGATCACGACGGCGCCGCCCCCGAACAGGAGCGCGGGGTAGAACCAGTCCTCGGCGCGCGCGAGCGAGAGGATCGTGAGCGTGCCGAAGAGCTGCAGGAGCGCCGCGGCCTCGAGCAGGCGGTAGGGCGCGCGCGAGAGCGCGCGGCGCGCGAACAGGAAGGCGAGCGCCACGAAGGCGCCCGAGGTGCCGACGACGCTCGCCAGGTAGGCGAAGCGCGTCTCGTGGACGCGGCCGAGCGTCTCGAGCGCCTCGAGCAGGAGCGCGAACCCGTCGCGCCCGCCGCACTTCACGAGGCACAGGATCGCGGGCGCGAAGGTCGTGGGGACGAGCGCCGGGAGGACGGCCAGGACCTGCCGCGCCGGCGTCGCGAGGGAGGGCGCGTGGAACGCCGCCGCGATCACGGCCAGCCCGGTCCCGACGCAGAGCTGGAGCATGGGCACGCTGTCGTGGTGCCAGAACGCGAGGACCGTCGGCACGAGCGCGACGAGCGGCCAGGCGGCGACGGCGCCGACGATCCGGTAGGTCGCGGGCCCCACGAGCGCGACGGCGGCGCCCGCGACCGTGAGCGCGAGCGGCCACGCGACGCCGAACGCCGCCGCGCCGCGGTCGAGCGCGTGGAACCCGCCCACGACGCTGGCCCACGCCCAGAGGACCGCGACGGCCGCGGGCGAGCCCGCGAGCGCGGGGCCCGCCCGCAGGTGGAGGGCGGCCGCGAGGCCGACGAACGCGAGCGCGACCGCCGCCGCGTAGAGGGCCGGCCCGAGGACCGAGCCGGTCGAGAGGTGCTCGCCCAGGAACCCGGCCGCGACGGACAGGTAGAGCGCGCCGGCGAGCGAGAGGGGGAGCGCGCGCAGGCGCGCGGCGAGCCCCGTCGCGAGCGCGCCCGTGAGCCCGCCCACGACCGCCCACGCGCCGGGCGAGCCGAGGCGGTCGGCCCCCTCGAGGAGGTGCCAGGCGGAGACCCAGCCGGCGACCGTGCCCAGGAGCGGCAGCGCGACCGCGGCCGCCTCCTGGTCGCCGCGGCCGAGCCCCGGCAGCGGCGGCGCGTCGGGCCCGCGCTCGGCCGCGATCACCCCGGCCCCGACGAGCGCGAGCGCGCACGTGAGCGCGAGGAGGCCGCGCCCCGTCGGCCCGAGCGCGGCCCACAGGCAGGCGAGCCCGATGCACGCGTCGACCGCGGCGAGCGCCCACAGGCCGGGCGCGCGCAGGCGCCAGGCGAGGAGCGCCGTCGCGAGCGCGCACACCCCGGCCGCCAGCGACCACGGGCCGGCCTCGTCGAGGCGGTGGTTCACGTGGAGGAGCTGCGCGGCGATCGCCAGGAACAGGAGCGCGCCCGCGTGCACGAGGAGCAGCCCCGGGCCCTCGCTCCCCGAGGTGAGCGCGACCCACCCGGCCGCGAGCAGCCCGCCCGAGGCGGCCGCGAGCAGGAACACGCGGCCGCCCGGGCCGACGGCGGACCACAGGCACACGCAGGCCACGAGCGCGCCCAGGCCCGCGAGCAGGAACAGGGCCATCGAGCGCCGCTGGGCCCCGAGCCAGCCGGTGGCCGTGGCGATCAGCGCGCCCACGCCGGCCCACGCGCCGGCCGAGTCGAGCTGGTCGACGGTGGAGAGCAGGTAGGCCGCGTCGGCCCACAGGAGCTGCGAGGCGGCGCCCACGAGCGCGACCCCGCCGCGGGGGGAGCCGCGCCCCTCGGCCGCGCGCCCGCCCGCGTAGGAGCCGACGGTCAGGAGCGCGAGGAGCCCCATGATCCCCGGGCCCCCGAGGACGACGGCGAGGCCGATCGCGCCGACGAGCACGAAGAGCACGCCGAGCCCGAGGACGAGCGCGAGGATCACCGACACCTGCGCGCCCTCGCGCTCGGCGCGCGCCGGGGCGCCGCCCTCGGCGGGGGGCCACGCGAGCGGCGGCCGGGCGCCGGCCCCGACGAGCCGGCCGCG
>JANJTH010000284.1 GCA_024711205.1 Planctomycetota bacterium
AGGGCGCCGAGCCGCGCGGCGACGGCGCGCTCGCCGCCCGCGTCGGCGAGGAGCGCGGCGGCCTCCTCGGCGGCCTCCGCGGCCGTCGGGCGCGCGGCGGGGTCCTTGGCGAGGAGCCGCAGGATCAGGCCCGCGAGCGCGGGGGGGGCGTCGGGGCGGAGCGCCCGGGGGTCGGGCGGCGGGACGTGGAGGTGGCCGTCGAGCACGGTCGCGGGGTCCGGCCCCTCGAACGGCGTCCGGCCGCACAGCGCCCGGAACGCGAGCGCGCCGAGCCCGTAGGCGTCCGCGGCCGGCGACCACGTGGCCGACGCGATCACCTCCGGCGCGACGTAGAGCGTCGTGCCGACCACCCGGTCGCGGCCCGTCAGGCGCGAGGTCACGTCGGCGGCCAGGGCCACCCCGAAGTCGGCGAGCTTGGGCGCGCCGTCGGGGCCCACGAGCACGTTGCCGGGCTTCACGTCCCGGTGCACGACGCCGCGCGCGTGCGCGTGCGCGAGCCCGCGCGCGCAGCCGAGGAGCACGTGCGCCACCTCGTCCGGGGCGAGCCGTCCGCCCTCGCGCTCCTCGAGGAGCGCGAGCAGGTCGCGCCCGTCGACGAGCTCGAGCGCGAGCCACGGCCGCCCCGTGCGCTCGTCGACGCCCTGGTCGATCGAGCGCACGACGTTGGGGTGGTCGAGCGCCGCGAGGAGGCGCCCCTCCCGGCCGAAGCGGCGGCGGGCCAGGTCGTCGCCCAGCGGCACGCGCAGGACCTTGAGCGCGGCGCGCCGGCCGGCGTCGTCGCGCGCCGCCCACACGTCGGCCATGCCGCCGCGCCCGAGCTGGCGCGCGAGCTGCCACGGGCCGACCTGCCGGCGCGGGAGCGCCGTCGGGTCGTCCGGCTCGTCGAAGGCGACCGCGGGGAGCGGCGCCGCGCAGCGCGGGCAGGGGACCCCGCCCACGTAGGGGCGGAGGCGCCCGCCGAGCGGGACCTCGCACCCGCAGGCCGGGCAGCGGAGCGGGACCGGGTCGCTGCAGGCGAGCAGCGCGGCGCCGGCCGGGACGAGGCCCTCGAACACGAGCCGCTCGGCGAGCGCGCCGGGGCTGCCCGTGGGCGCGACCTCGAGCCCGTGCTCGCGGCGGGCCCAGGCGACGACCGCGGCGTCCTGGAGCCGGCCGACCTCCTCGCGCGAGGCGTGCGGCGCGTCGGGCGCCGCGACCCGCGGGAGCCCGCAGGCGGGGCACGACTCCACGTGGGGGAGGAGGAGGGCCGGGAGCTCGAGCGTCACGCCGCAGGCGGGGCAGGCGAGCGAGGCCGAGACCAGCGACGGGGTCTCGTCGAGGTCGACGTCGCCCGCGGCGATCACGACCTCCCACAGGCGCGCGCCCGGGGCGCGCGCGACGGCCTGGCGCGCGCCCGCGAGCGCGTCGTCCCCGATCCCCTGCGCGCGGGCCCAGCGCTCGAAGGCGGCGTCCTCGAGCTCGTGGTGGAGCGCGTCCGCCTGCTCCGCGATCGCCGCGTCGATCCGGGCCCGCTCGGCGGGCAGGAGCCCGAGGCTCGCCGTGAGCGGGTTGCCCGCGGCGCGCGCGCGCGCGACGGCCTCCTCGACCGCCGGGCGGGGGCGGAGCCCGAGCGCGAGCGCCCCCCGGGCGAGCCAGGGTGCGTCGAGCTGCCAGGGGGCCGCGCAGGTCGCCACCACGCCTCGCATTATGGCGAGGGGCGGCCGTTCGGGCACGGGCAGCGAGGAGGCCTCGCCCCGCCCGGGGGTCAGGACGCGGGGGCGCGCCGCCGGCGGCGGAGGATCCCCCGCTCCCGCTCCAGGCGCTCCTCGTCGGGCTCCACGCGGAGCGCGGGCGTGTTCGCGCTCTGGAGCCAGACCCGCCAGGCCTGCGGGTCGGCCGGGACGTTGCGGCGGCCCGTCTGCGTGCGGAGCGCCTTGTAAGCCGCCTCGCGGACCTCGGGGACGCGGTCCTCGAGCAGGGCGATCAGGCGCTCGACGGTGGGTCGATCCCGGGCCCCCATGCGGCCGAGCGCCAGCACCGCGGCGACCCGGACCGGGACGGGCGCCCCCGGGGCCGACAGCTCGGGGAGGCGGGGGTAGAGCTCGGGGAGGAGGTGCTCCGCCGCGACCTCGACGAAGGCCGCGAGCGTGACGGGCTCGGCCTGCGCGGGGTCGGATCCCCCGGCGCCGAGCGCGACCTCGAGGGCCTGCGCCAGGACCTCCCGGGTCCGCTCGTGCCGTGCCTCGGCGACGCCTGTGAGGCTCGAGAGCCCGATCGCGAGCGTCCCCCACCGCCCCTCCTCGACCGCCGCGAGGGCTCGCTCGGTCACGGCGTCGTCGCCTTCGACGAGGCGCTCGAGGCTGCGGGCGGCCTCGGCCCGCAGCGCTACGGGGACCTCGGCCTCTGCGAGGACGGACCACGCCTCGACCGGCCTGGGGGTGCTCGGCCAGTGCTCGAGGAGCGCCCGGACGCCGGGCAGCGCGGCGGGGTCCTCGGTCCACTCGCCGAGCCGCCACAGGAGGCGATCGGGCGGGAAGGACGTCACGAGCGCGCGCGCGGCGAGGTCGCGCAGCGCGTCCGCACCCTCGCCCTCGGGCTCGAGCAGGGCCCGCTCGAGCGCGAACGCGTCGGCCTCGGCCCGCGCCTCGGCCGGGAGCTCGAGCAGCGCGGCGAGGAGCGCCGCCGCGCTCGGCGCGTCCGGCCGCGCCGCGCGCGAGAGCGCTCGCGCCAGGTCCCCGCCAGCCCCGCCGGCCCGGGCCACCGCGACGAGCGCGGGCAGCGCGTCCCGCGGGGTCCGGGCCTCGATCGCGGCGGCGGCGGACCTGCCCGTCGCCAGCTCCACCTTGCCCTCGAGCGGCTCGCCCTTGCGGGCTCGCTCGAGGGCCTCGGCCAGGGTGAGCCCGGGCGGGCACAGCCACACGGCGAGGCCCAGCGTCGCCGCCCCCAGCGCGCTCGTCGTCCAGATCACGTGGCCCTCCCCCTCCGCGGCCCCGCGGTCAGTCGTTCGGGTTGATGTTCTGCATGTTGACGCGCTCCTCGTAGAGGCGCCGGATCACCCGGCCGTCGGCCGTCGTCGCGTGCGGGTCGTTGCGCTCGAGGACCAGGATCACCTCGACGGTGGAGGCGGTCGCATCGGTCCGGAAGACGAGCTCCCGCACGTTGCGCAGCATGGTCGTCTGGTTCGCCGCCGTGACCGCGTCGCCCCGCAGCCGGAGCACGTCGCGGCGCCCGTCCGAGGCGACGCTGTAGTAAGTCGTGTTCGGGGTCCAGTCGGCGTCGAGGGGCCCGGTCCGCATGCGGAACGTGAGCTGCCTGGGCAGGTTCGCCTCGTTCGCGGCGGTCGCGCTCCCGTCACCGTCGCGGTCGACCGAGCCCGTGGAGCCCGTGAGGAACGTGGGCGCGGTCGTCCACTGCGCGGCTCCGGTCGAGTTCCAGCCGGTCTGCCGGACCTCTCGCCGGACCAGGGCGAAGAAGTCGCGCGCCTCCCGGTCCATGTCGAGCGCGAGGGTCGCCGTGTTCGTGGCACGGGTCAGGGGCCACGCCGCCGCGAAGGTCGCGAGCACGAGGATCGCCAGGACGGCGGTCGCGATCACGACCTCGATGAGCGTCATGCCTCGACGCGTACCTCGGGAGACTCTCCGGCGGCGGCGGAGGAGGGGGGCCGGGCGCGGGCTCGTGATGCTGGGGCCGGTCACTGGTTGATCCTCCTGCTCACGACGTCGACGCGGGCGTTCCCGCCTGCGGCGGACCGCCAGGCGATCGTCACCCGGACCTCCATGAGGTCGGTGCCCGTGTTCCCGTCGGGGTTGAGCGTGCGCGTCACGTGGCCCGCGTTCGTCGGGTTCGCGGCGTCCTGCGGGAAGAACGCGCTGGGCGCCGGCGTGAGCTGGGCGCGGAGCGCGGTCCCCGCGGCGTTGGTCCGCCCCGTCGTGACGAACACAGGGAACGACCCGGTGAACGCGCTGTACTCGGAGGTCATCTCCTGGTCGAGGCGCGCGAGCGCCGCCTGCGAGGCGGCCTGGTGCTCGCGGACGGCCGTGGCGTGGCTCGCCGACGTCAGGATCGCGCCGATCAGGCCCGCGAACAGGATCGAGAGCACCCCGAGCGCGACCGTGACCTCGACGAGCGAGAACGCCGTCCGCCGTCCGCGCCGCCCGCGCGCCGCGTGGTCCCCGTGGCCATGCATGCCGTCCTCCTCCTGCGCGGCGCGTCGCGCCTCGTCCGCGGCCCCGCAGGCCGCTCGACCCGGTCCCTCGCTCGGCCGCCGGTGGGGCCGTCCCCGACGCCCTCCCCCTGCCCCCGGCCGGCCGGTCGGGCCCGGGCCGGGGGCGTCGCTCGCGGCGCTCACCCGCTCACTGCCCGGTGTAGGCGTAGGTGCCGGACTGGAGCGCGGCGGCCTGCTCGGCCAGCGCGCCCGTCGACCCCCGCACCGGGGGCTCCCAGTAGCCGATGATCCGCAAGGGCAGGATCTCGTCGTTCGGGTCGATGAACGAGGCGAACGCGGTCTGGGTCGTCGTGAAGTTGTCGCTGTGCCAGTTGAGCTTCGTGTGCCCGCCCAGCGCGAGGTTCACGAGGCCCTTCGAGTCGTTGCCCGGGGGGACGGCCACGACGAGCGAGCCGTCGACCTGGATCTTGGCGCCGCCCGTGAGCGAGACGTCGATGTCCGTGCCGAGCAGGCCCATGATCCCGTAGACCGTGATCCCCGCGCCGTTCTTGACGTCGAAGTCGGAGCTGTGGTCGCTGAGCACGAACAGCCCGCCGTGGACCTGGAACGAGGACGCGTCGTTGCCCGTCTGCCCGCCGCCCGAGCGGACGATCAGGTTCGCGTCGGCCCCGGTGTTCAGGTCCCAGGACTGCACGACGAGGAGCCCCGGGTCGCCGTTGGGCTTGTGGTAGACGCGCGTGTTCGCGCCGCTCAGGATGTCCATGGTGACCGTGCCCGAGGCGCTCTGGACGATCACGTCGCCCTTCCACTCGAGCGTGCCCTTGATCTTGAAGTTCTGCGACACGATCAGCGTGCCCGAGCCCTTGAGCGTCCCGGTGATCTCCATCTGGTCGGTCAGCAGGTAGACCTGGTCGTTGCTCTCGGGCAGCGTGATGCTCTTGCCGTTCTTCAGGTCGCCGCCGGAGGTGATCGCGTCGCCGTCGATCTGCGTGATCGCGGCCTTGAGGCTCTTCACGTTCGCGTTCGTGATCGGGTGGGCGGCCACGTAGCTGTTGATCTGCTGCGCGATCTTGGTCAGGACGGTCTCGTCCATGACGGTGTTGCCCTGGTTCAGGATCGTGGCCGAGCCCGAGGCCGGGTTCCCGTACTGGTCGACGCCCGTGATGTCCGCGCCCGACATGCCCGCCTGCGCGTCGGCGAGGTCCGACCCCGAGAGGTTGACCTCCATGCCCGGGACGTTGAACCCGTCGCCCACCTGGTCGTTGCCGCTGATCTCGACGTTGTTGCCGTTCGCCTCGATGTTCGGGTCCGTGCCGTTGCGCTTCAGGTCGCCGACGACCGAGAGCGGGTTCATGGGGAACACCCGGTTGTTGCGGCCGAGCACGACGCGGCCCGCCGCGATCTGCTGCGGGTTGGCGAAGTTCGGCCAGGCCGCGATCACCGTCAGGACGTTCGTCGCGGGGTCGACCGTGGCCCGGTAGAACCCGAGGACCGGCCCCGTGCCGTTCGCGTTCTCGTAGACCGGGACGCCGGGGAAGCCGGTCCCGCCCGTGATCGCGCCCGGGCCGTCGTTGTTCGTGTTCGGGAACGCCGAGGGCGACTTGCGGAACAGGTTGATCTCGTTCACTGCGGTCGCCAGGCCGGCGCGCACGACGCTCTGCAGGCCGTGCTGCCGGTGCGTCTCGTGCTCGGCCTTCATGTTCGTCGTCGTCGCCGTGAACAGCATGACGACGAGCGCCATGGCCGCGATCCCGAAGAACAGCACGAAGACCAGGGCCGAGCCGCGTCGCCGGCCGCCCCGACGCAGGTCTCGAAGGAATCGACTCGCCGTCATGCGCACCTCCGGGCGACTCCCGAAGCACGCGCCGATCCGTTCGAGCGAGGCGGACGCTCCGGACCCCGCCTCCACGACTTGGAGGGACACCGTGCGGGAGCGCGCGCCGGCGCGTCCGGTTCCGCACCCGGCTCGTCGGCGCAAGTCGAGTCGTCTCCAGGTAGTGCGAACCCGGCCTGACAGGGGTGCGCCGGCGGGCGGGCGCCCGGCGCGGCACCCCGGACATGCACCCTGGTCGGCGGGAACCATACACCCGACACTCGGGGGCGTGCCGCACCTGATCGTGCTGACCGGCCTGCGCCGCGCGAGCGCCCTGCCGCTGGGGGAGCGGACCGTGATCGGGCGGAGCGCGCGCGCGGACGTGCAGCTCCCCGACCTCCTGCTCTCGGGGCAGCACGCCTGCGTGCGGCGCGAGGGCCCGGGGTGGGTCGTCGAGGACCTCGAGAGCACGAACGGCACCTACCGCAACGGGGCGCGCGTCGTGGGGGTCGCCCCGCTCGAGCTCGGCGACGTGCTCCACGTCGGCACGACGGAGCTCCTGTTCTCGGCCCGCGCCACGATCGAGGAGGACGTGTCGACGGGCGTCCACGAGGCGCTCGCGCCGCGCAAGGACGAGTCCGGCTCGTTCGAGGTCCGCCTCGTCGCCGACACGGAGGAGGAGCTGCTGCTCGCGCCGTTCCAGCCGGTCGGGATCACGGGCGTGCTCCCGGTCGTCGGCGCGGTCGGGCGGAGCCTGGCCGAGGCCGGGGACCTCGAGGCGCTCGTCGCGCGGGTCGCGGAGCACTTCGCGCGGGCGGTCGACGGGCGCGGCGTCGCCGTGCTCTTCGCGCGTCACGCGGCCGGCGGTCCGGCGGGCGAGGGCGAGCAGGCCTGGGAGCCCTCGCTCCGCGCGCGCGTGGGCCCGGGCGGGGCGCTCGACCTGGTCGGCCTCGAGGAGACCGCGCCGTTCTTCCTCCGCGACGACCTCGTGGCCCGCGCCCTCGAGGGGCGCGGCGCGATCCTCGGGCGCGCCGTCGAGGTCCCCGGCGACGGCAAGGGGGTCCTCACCTACTGCGTCGCGCTCCCCGGCGGCGCCGAGGGCCCGGTCGGCGCGGTCTACGTGCACGGCGTCCGCGAGGACCTGACGCGCAAGGACCTCCGGCCCCTGTTCCTCCTCGCGCAGCTCGCGGGCGCCCACTGCAAGAACCACCTGCTCCTGCGCGCGCTCGCCGAGCGCAACGCCGAGCTCGAGGCGGCGCGGTCCCGGCTCGCCCGCTGGAACGACGAGCTCCAGGTCGCGGTCGCGGCGCGCACGGCCGAGCTCGAGCGCTCGGAGGCGAGCTTCCGCGAGCTGTTCGAGGGCTCGCGCGACGGGAACCTGACGCTCGACGAGGCCGGGCGGCTCGCCGCCGTGAACCGGACCGCCGCCGCGATCTTCGAGCGCCCGGCCGCGGCCCTGCTCGGGCGGCCCCTCGCCGCGCTCCTCGGGCCCGAGGCCGAGCGCGTGCTCGCCGCCGCGCGCGAGCCCGAGGCGGGCCCGCCGCGCCTCGTGCTCACCCCGTTCGCGCGGTCGTCCGACGGGGCCGCCCCCGCCGGCGCGGAGCGCGGCGAGGCGGACGTCATGCTCGAGGTCCTCGCGCGGCCGATCTCCGGCGACGGCCCGCTCGCGGGCGGGGTCCACGCGATCGTGCGCGACGTGACGGAGCGCCACCGCGCCGAGGAGCGCATGCGGCTCCTCTCGCGGATCGTCGAGAGCGTGCAGGAGGCCGTCGTGAGCACGACCCTCGACGGCGTCGTCACGTCGTGGAACCCGGGCGCCGAGGCGCTCTACGGCTACCGGCCGGCCGAGGTCCTGGGCAAGCACCTGCCCACCCTGCCCGACGACCGCGGGGCCGAGTTCGAGCGCCTGCTCGAGGCGGTCGCCTCGGGCCGGAGCGTGCGCGTGCGGAGCGAGCGGGTCGCCCGGCGGGACGACGAGCCGATCCCGGTCGAGGCGACGTTCGCGCCGGTGCCGGACGCCGAGGGCCGGATCGTCGGGCTCGTCGAGATCGCGCGCGACCTGCGCGACCGCCTCCGCGTCGAGGAGCAGCTCCGCTGGCGCGAGCGCATGGCGTCGTTCGGCGAGCTCGCGGCCGGGCTCGCGCACGAGCTCGGCAACCCGCTCGCGAACCTCGAGAGCGGGCTCGAGTTCCTGCTCGCGCGCGAGCGCGACCCCGCCGTCGCGCGCGAGAGCCTCGAGACGCTGCACGCCGAGATCGAGCGCCTGCAGCGCCTCGTCCGCCAGGTCCTCGACCTGGCCCGCTGGGCCCCGCCCGCGCGGGCCCCCGTGCCGCTCGGGCCGCTCCTCGACTTCGTGGCGCGCGCCGTCGGTGCCCGCGCGGCCGAGGCCGGCGTCGAGGTCGTGCGCGTCCCCGACGAGCCGGCGGCGACCGTCGCGGGCGACGAGGACCAGCTCAAGCAGGCGCTCCTGAACCTCGTCGGCAACGCGCTCGACGCGACGCCCGCGGGCGGCCGGATCGAGCTCGAGGTCGTCACGGAGGGCGCGCCGGGCGGCGCGCCCGAGGGCGCCGCCGGCGCGGGGCGGGCCGGGTTCGCCGTGCGCGACACGGGGCGCGGGATCGAGCCCGCCCACCTCCCGCGCGTGTTCGACCTGTTCTTCAGCCGCCGGCCCGGAGGGTCGGGGATCGGGCTCACCATGGTCAAGCGGATCGTCGACCTTCACCATGGCGAGGTCCGCGTCGCGAGCGAGCCGGGGGCCGGGACGCGCTTCGTCGTGCTCCTGCCCCTGGCCGAGCCGCCGGCCGCCGGGCCGGTCGAGGGGAGGGAGACGTGAGCGCGCCGCGCGTCCTGTTCGTCGAGGACGAGGCCCCGTTCCGGCGCTTCGCCGGCGGGTACCTCGAGGACCACGGCTTCGAGGTCGCGCACGCGGGGTCGGCCGAGGCCGCCCTCTCGTCGTTCCAGGCCGCGCCGCCGGACCTCGTGCTGCTCGACCTGAACCTGCCCGACACGCACGGGCTCGAGCTCATGCGCCGGCTGCGCGCGCTCCGCCCCGGGCAGCCCGTGCTCGTGCTCACGGCGCTCGGCGACGCGGCGACGGCCGTCACGGCGCTCAAGGCGGGGGCGGCCGACTACCTGACGAAGCCCGTCCACCTCGACCGCCTGGCCGAGGCCGCGCGGCAGGCGATCGCGCAGGGCCGGCCGGAGCCTGCGCGGCCGCACGCCGTCGGGCCGACCGCCGAGGCGAGCGGAGAGCCCGCCGACCCGCCGCTGCCCACGGTCGAGCTCGTGGGCGGCCACCCGAGCTGGCTCAAGCTGCTCGAGCGGCTCGACCGCGTGGCGCGGAGCGGCTTCGACTGCGTGCTGCTCCTCGGCGAGAGCGGGACCGGCAAGAGCGCGCTCGCGCGGCGGCTCCACAGCGCGGGCCCGCGCGCGGCGGGGCCGTTCGTGGAGATCGACTGCCCGTCGATCCCCGAGGCCCTGTTCGAGAGCGAGCTGTTCGGGCACGAGCGCGGGGCGTTCACGGGGGCGACCGGGCGCAAGCGCGGGCAGATCGAGCTCGCCGCGGGCGGGACCCTGTTCCTCGACGAGGTGGGCGAGCTCCCGCTCGCCGTCCAGCCCAAGCTGCTGCGGTTCATCGAGCAGCGCCGGTTCCGGCGCGTGGGCGGGCTCGAGGACCTCGAGGCCGACGTGGTCGTCGTGGGCGCGACGAACCGCGACCTGGCCGCGGACGTCGCGGCCGGCGCGTTCCGGCAGGACCTCTTCCACCGGCTCGACGTCGTGAGCCTCCACGTGCCCCCGCTGCGCGAGCGCGGCGACGACGTGCTCGCGATCGCGGCGCACCTCGCGGCCGGGTTCGCGGCGCGCTCCGGCCGCCCGGCCCCGCGGCTCTCGCCGTCGGCGGCCCACGCGCTGCGCGCGCACGCCTTCCCCGGGAACGTGCGCGAGCTGCGGAACCTGATCCAGCGGGCCGTCGCCTTCCTCGACGGCGACGCGATCGACGCGCGCGACCTCGAGCTCGGCTCGGGCCGCGCGGGCGGAGGCGGGCGGCCGGGGCCGGGCGAGGCGCCGGAGCCGATCGAGGTCGAGCGCCTGCTCGACGCGGTCGAGACGTGCTGGGTCGAGCTCGCGCTGTCGACGCGCGGGAGCCAGCGCGAGGCGGCGGCCGCGCTCGGGATCGACCGGTTCGCGCTCGCGCGCCGCGTCCAGCGCGCGGGCCACGGCGGGGGGCGGAGCGTGGCCGAGACGATCCTCGAGGGCGCGCCCGCGTGGGCCCGCGAGATCGTGGGCCCGGCCCCGACGGCGCTGCCGCCCGACGGGGTCGACGTGCAGGGCGTCCGCCGCGACCTCGAGGCCCGCCTGGTCGCCTGGGCCCTGCGGGCCACGGGGGGGAGCCGGACCCGCTGCGCCGCGCTGCTCGGCATGAGCCGCACGAGCCTCGGGCGGCGGCTGGACGGGAAGTAAGGGGGAGGAGGAAGAGGGGAAGAGGACGAGGGGAAGAAGGGAAGAGGGAGGGCAAGGGCAAGGGCAAGGGAAGAGACCGGAGGCGGTCGCGCGAACCGCGGGAACGGGAACGGGAAGGACGGCGGGCCGCGCCGGTGAGCTCAGGGGCCGGCTGCGCCGACCGCGAGGAAGTCGCCGGCCGGGCCCGCGGAAGCGAAGCGGAGGGCCTGCGGGCGGAGGCCCGGGAGCGAGGGCAGCGCGAGCGCCGGCACCCGGGCGACGAGCGCGCGCAGCGCGTCGGGCAGCGCGACCTCGAGGAGCGCCTCGACGCCGGCCTGCTGCGCGGCCGTGAGGCCGGCTGGACTGGCCGGGGGGGCGTCGAACACGTCGACCGCGACCGCGGGCGCGCCGGCCGGGGCGAGCCGGAGCCGGCCCTCGGGGGTGACCTGCGGCGTCACGGGCACGCGCGCGGACACGCTCGCCTCGAGCACGACCTGCCGGGGAGCGCCCGCGGGCGCCGCGACGACCCGCACGAGCAGGTCGCCCAGCCCGACCTCGAGCGCGGCGCCGGCGCGCGGCCAGACCCCGGGCGGGGCGAGCGCCTCGACCTCGAGCTCGAGCGGCGCGCCCGGGGGCAGCCCCGCCGTCACCCCGGGCAGGAGGTGGCCGAGGAAGCCGACGTCGAGCCGGCCGAGCCACGCGGGCAACCCGAGGCCCGCGGCGCTCGCGCGCGTCACGTGGAGCCGCAGGAGGCCCGCGCGCCAGGCCGCGTGGCCGGCGCGGGCGAACAGGTCGTCGTTCACGGCGAGCCCGGCCAGGCCGCCCGGCGCGACGAGGTCGGGCCCGGCGGGCGCGGGACCGCGCGTCCCGAGCGAGCCCGCGGCGTGGGCGCCCGGGGCCGGGCCGCCCGCGCCGGCCGAGAGCGACACGTCGGCCCCGAGCGCGACCGTGAGCCCCGCGTCGTCGAAGGCCACGCGCGCCGGGACGAGCCGCAGCGACAGGTCGCGACCGGCGAGCGGGCGCGTGTAGGGCGTCGTCGCGCGGGCGAGCAGGCCCTCGACGGCCGGGGGGACGAGCTCGGCGAGCTTGGCCGCGAGGAGCGCCTCGAGCCGGGCCTCGAGCGCGCGCGCCACGTAGGGGGCGGCGAAGGCGGGCAGGAGCCGCGCCTCGAGCGCGAGGCCGTCGAGCGCGACCGCCGCGCCTTCGAGCCGGACGGCGAGCCGCGGGCCAGCGGGGCCCGGGACGACCTCGACGCGCGCGAGCGCCTCGACCGTGGCGCGCCGCGCGGTCACGCGGGCCTCGCTCGCGAGCGGGCGGCTCGTGCTCCAGCGCCACAGCCGCGGCGTCCCCTCGACGCGCAGGCGCACGTCCACGTCGGGCAGCTCGAGCCGCACGCGCAGGCCGCCCGGGCCGGCGCGCGGGCCGGCCGGCGCGAGCGTGAGGGCGGGCGCGCCGAGCGACGCCCCGAGCCCCTCCGCGCGCACGTCGAGCGCGAGCTGCCCCCGGGTCAGGTGGGCCGCGTAGAGCGGCGACCGCGCGCGCAGGAGGGCGCCCCAGTCGACGGCCGCGAGCCGGGCCTCGACCTCGCGCGCGGCGACGGCGAACGCCGGCGCGCCGAGCCGGACGACGAGCGCGTCGTCGACCGGCGCCGCGGTCGGGAGCGCGCGCCCCACGAGGACCGAGCGCGCCCCGCGCGTGACGTTGCCCGCGCCGTCGGCCGCCTCGAGCGCGAAGGTGGCGAGCCCCGGCCCGACCGCGGCCCGCGCGACGAAGCTGCCGTCCGCGGCCACCGGCGCGTCCGCGCCGTCGACGCGCAGCCAGGCGACGCCCGCCGGGTCCGTGACCCGGCCGCGCACCTCGACGGCGGCCACCTCGCCCACGAGCGCCCCGCGCGCGGGCGTGGTCACCTCGATCAGGGGGCCGGTGAGGTCGGCGCCCGGCGCGGGCCCGGGTCCGGTCGCGGGCGGGAGCGGGCGCCGGACGCGTGGCGCGCCGGGGGCGCGCAGGCGGACCTTGACCGCGAGCGCGCCGTGGTCGCTCCCGCGCGGGAACAGGACCGCGCGGAACACGACCTCGACCTCGTCGCCCACGAGGCAGTTGTCGATCATTTGCCGGGCGAGCACCTGCACGCGCGGGTCGCCGCCGGCCGGGTTCGGCCAGGACCAGGCGCCCGGGTCGCCCGCGAACGCGTCCTCGAGCCCGCGCGCGAGCCGCGCGAAGGCGGGCGCCCGGTCGGGCGCCAGCCCCGGCAGGTCGGGCAGCGGGGCGCGCGCGGGCACGCCCGACCCCGGACCGGTGAGGTCCGGGGCGGCGTCGTCGACGCGCACGGGCGGGAAGTTCGGGCGCGGGCGCGCGCCCACGTTCGTGTCGCCGAGGAGCACGACGCGCCCGTGGCCCACGGCGTCGACGTCGGCGCGCGCGCGGACCGCCTGGTGGTCGAGCGGGTCGCCGCCCGCGAGCTGCTGCGCCCACACGCCGTCGACGAGGAACCCGTCGCGCACGGCCGTCGGGGCGACCTCGAGCCAGGGCATGGCGAGGTGCGTCGGGAACACGCTCACGGCGCGCCCGCCGAGCGCCAGGTCGACGCGCACGGACGCGCGGGTGTGCCAGTCGCTCCGCTGCGTCCAGCGCCGCCGGTAGTCGAGCTCGGCCGCGAGGTCGAGCCCGGGCGGCGTCCAGTCGAGCCAGCGCGTGCGGAGCACGGCCAGGTCGTCGCGGGGCGCGGGCGCGTCGGGGAGCTGCCAGGGGCGGACCTCGAACCCGCCGTCGGCGCGGCGCGCCCGCTCCTCGCCCGCGGCGTGGACGAGCGGCCAGCGCGCGAACACGGCGTGGTTGTTGTCGCGCTGGAACTCCCAGATCGAGGGCACGAGCGCCTGCCCGGGGTAGAGCGCGCCCAGGACCGCCCGCGTCGTCGGGTCGAGCGTGGCGTGCGCCCCGGCGCCGCCGTCGGCGACCTCGGCCAGGCACAGGAGGTCGGGCCGGAGGTGGGCCGCGAGCGCGCGCAGGTTCGCGGCGAGCACGTTCGCGTCGCCGGCCGCCGTCGGGACCGGGGGCGCGTGCGCGTGGTGCTCGCCCTTGCCCAGGTTCCAGAACACGAGCGTGAGCTCGTCCTCGCGCCGCGCCGCGAAGGCCGCCCGCACGTCCTCCTCGGGGACGCCCGCCCCCGGCACGACCGCGAGCCCGGCCGGGACGTGGCCGTCGAGCCCGGCCGCGCGCAGGGCCCCCAGCCCGTCGCGCGCCCAGGCCCCGGCGCGTCCGGCGGGCCCCGGCGACCGGGCCGGGCCCCCGTCGAGGGGGCGGAGCTCGACCACGACCTCGCGGCGGGCGCCCGGGTCGACCCCGGGCGTGAAGCCCGCCCCGG
>JANJTH010000286.1 GCA_024711205.1 Planctomycetota bacterium
GCCTGGGCGCCGGCGCCGGCCTGGCCGGGCGGGGGGCTCGCGCTCGCGGGGGCGGGCGCGGGCTGGGCCCGCTGCTGGCCCGACACGTAGCGGCAGCGGAGCGGCCGCCCGGCGGCGCCGTCGCGCAGCCGGGCGCGGACCGCGGCGTAGAGCCAGGTCGTGAGCTGCTTGTCGCACTCGACGAGGACCGACACGCCGCGGCGCAGCTTGTCGCACACCCAGGCGAGGTCGTCGTCGTAGACGGCCTCGACCGCGTCGTCGTGGGTCAGGTCGCGCGGGAGCTCGCGGAGCGGGAAGTCGATCGGCATGGCCCCGACACGATACCCCCCGACCCGCGCGCGGAGGCCCGCGGCCCCGGCCGCCCGGTCGGGGTCACGGGCCGCGGGGCGCGGCGGCCGCGAGGCGCCGGGCGCGGACGCGGAGGCGCTCGACCCCGGCCCGGTGCGGGGGCTCGATCGTGGCGAGGGCCGCGTCGGACCAGAGCGCGACGGCCTCGCCCCAGCGCCGCAGCCGGAACGCGGCCAGCCCGGCCTGGCCGAAGGTCGCGCCGGGGCGGGCCTCCTCGGCCGGGCGGAGCAGCGCGAGGGCCTCCTCGGTCGCGCCCCGCGTGACGAGCGCCGTCCCGAGCGGGACGGCGAGCTCGGCGCGCCGGTCGGGCGGGAGCAGCGTCGCGAGGAGGATCACGGTGCCGGCCCGGCCGACCGCGGGCATTTCGCGCGCGCGGGCGAGCAGCGCCTGCTCGTCGAGGGCGCGGCCCTCCCGGGCCTCGGTCCAGGTGCGCCACGCCCGCGCGACCGCGGACCGCTCGACCTCCGCCATGTGACCGACCGACGCGCCCAGCCGCGGCTCCCAGGCCGAGGCCATGGTGTCGAACAGCCAGCGCGCCGCGGTGGTCGCCTCGTCGGCGCGTCCGCGGCGCGCCTCGACGATCGCGGTGGTCAGCGTGGCCCAGGCGGCCAGGCTGGAGTCCGGGCCGACCTGCACCTCCCCGAGGAGCGCCCGCGCGCGGTCGAGGGCGCCGCGCGCGATCTCGGCGTTGGCGCGCGACAGCCGCCCCGAGAGGTCGAGCTCCCGCGGCGGGGCGGCGGCGGTCGTCCGCGCCGAGCGCACGGTCAGCGCCGCGAGCGTCGCGTCGACGTGGGCGCGCCACGCGGCCTCGGACTCCGTGCGGCCGAAGGCGGTGAGGCCGACCAGCACCCGCACGGGGCCGCCGGGGAGGCGCCCCTCGCGCAGGCGGACCTCGTGGGCCGCGCCCTCGGGGTCGACGATGCGCCCCACGAGCCCCTGCAGGTCGTCCGTCGTGGCGAGGGTCAGCCGCCACCGGTTGGCCGCGGCCCCCCGCTCGGCGCCGGCGAGCCACCCCGCGACCTCGGGCGCGCCCCAGGCCGGGGCCAGGGCGCCGGCCGGCGCCGCGAGGAGCCCCGTGACCGCCTCGACCCCCTCGAGGGCGCGGGCCTGCGGGTCGGCCGGGTCCTCGCGGGTGACCAGGCGGAGCCCGACCGGCTCGCCCTGCGGGAGGTCGAGCACGAGGTCGAGCGACGTGCCGGGGTCGAGGCGCCGGACCTCGAGCGCGGCCTCGAGCTCGAGCGGGCCCCCGCGGAGGTCGAGCGGGAAGCCGAGCGTGACCCGGTGGGCCGCGGTGCCGTGCAGTCGCGCGCCGGCGGCGCCCACGTCCACGAGCCAGCCCTCCGTCGCGAGCGCGTCCTCGGCGAGGGCGCCGGGGCCGACGAGCCGGCGCTCGTGCGCCCAGGCCCTGGGCGACGCCGCGACGCCGCCGTCGCGGGTCGGGGCGGGCCGGCCCCGGTGCGGCGGCTCGGGCGGGGGCGGCGCCGGGACGGGGCGTCGCGCCGCGACGACCCGGGCGCCGGCGGCGGCGAGCGCGACGGCGGCGACGAGCGCCCGGGGCCCGACCTGGCGCCGCGGGCGCGCCGCGAGGGCCCGGGCGACCGGCGCGGCGGCGCCCTGGGCCAGCCAGGCGTCGAGCGCGGCGACCACCGCGAGCGCGGACGCCGGGCGGTCCTCGGGGCGCTTGGCGAGGCAGGCCAGGCAGATCGCGTCGAGGGCCGGGTCGACCTCCGGCCGGCGCGCGCTCGGGGCGGGCGCCGGCTTGCGGAGCACCTGCGAGATCGTGGCCCACATGTCGCCGTCGAAGGGCGGGCCGCCCGTGAGCAGCGCGAACAGGACGGCGCCGAGCGCGTAGACGTCGGCCGGGGCGCCGGCGCCGCGGTCGCCCGTCGCCTGCTCGGGCGCCATGTAGGCGGGTGTCCCCACGAAGTGCCCGGTCGCCGTGAGCCGGAGCGAGCCCGTGTCGAGGCCCCGGGCGAGCCCGAAGTCGGCGAGGCGCGGCTCGCCGCGCTCGTCGAGCAGCACGTTGTGCGGCTTGAGGTCCCGATGGAGCACCCCCCGCGCGTGGCAGTGCGCGAGCGCGAGGCCGACCTTGCGCGCGAGCGCCGCGGCCTCGCGGAGCGGGAGCGGCCCCTCGCGCTCGAGGCGCTCCTGGAGGCTCCCCCCCGCGGCGAGGTCCTCGACGAGCCAGGGCTGCGCCCCGTCGAGCGAGGCCTCGTGGACGCGCACGACGTGGGGGTGGTCGAGCCGCGCCAGCGCCTGCGCCTCGCGCCGGAACCGGGCCAGCTCCTTCGCGTCGAGCCCGGGCGGGACCGCCTTGAGGGCCCGGCGCGCGCCCGTGTCGAGGTGTTCGACCTCGAACACGGCGCCCATGCCGCCCTCGCCGAGCGGGCGCAGGACGCGGTGGCGCCCGAGGACCGCGCCGGGGGCGAGCCGGACCACCGGGGGCGGCGCCGGCGGGCCGCCGCCCGAGCCGACCAGGGCGCGCCGGGCGAGGTCCTCGGACCAGGCGCTCTCGAGCGTGGGGCCGTCGATCAGCCCCCGCTCGACCAGGTGAACGGCGAGCGTGAGCCCGGGCTGCCGTCGGCGCCGGGCGCGCACCTGCGCGAGCGACGCCTGGAGCGTGGGCAGGTCGACGGCGCCCACCTCGTGGAGCCGCCGCGCGAGCGCCGTGTCGAGGCCGTCGTGCCCGAAGGCCATGGTCCCCCGGCGCGGGCCCCTCGCCACGGTCCTCCGCGCCCGGATAGCATGCCCGACCATGGCGCGCGGGGCGAAGCCGACGTCGACTCCCACGGGGGCGAGCCCGCCGACGCCGGCGGCCCTGGCGCGCCTGCGCCCGCGAGCGCTCGCCGCGGCGGGGCGGGGGGCCCTGGCCCTCGCGGCGGCCGCGCTCGCGGGCTGCGGC